>CABVBR010000037.1 GCA_902496645.1 uncultured Collinsella sp. | reverse complement strand
TCGGCTCGGCTCGGCTCGGCTCGGCTCGGCTCGGCTCGGCTCGGCTCGGCTCGGCGGGAGCATAGCGCCGCTTTTTCAGCGTTTCAAGTCTTATTTCATACAATTAATAACGATCCAGTTGCCGAAGACAGGGCGCATTATGCCTTGGCTTCGGCTTTTTGCGTTTTCCGGAAGGATGGTGGTTTGATATTGAAGTCCTAACTACGACCGGCAAATCAATCTTTTCCGGTCAAGCCTTCTATCTTCTCCGGCATGTCCGCTGTAGGAGGAAGTAAGTAGCGGATTGAATTATTTTGGAGGAATGAAAATGAAGAAGAAGCTTCTAGGCGTTCTGCTTGCGTTGTGTCTCGCGATGACACTTGTTCCGATGACAGCTTTTGCAGAAGAGAACGCTCAAAGCAGTAAAACATCAATCACAACAGTAGATGAGCTTTTGCAATTTGCAAAAGCTGTGGACAATGGCGAATACGACGATAAAACAGATGCGGTTGTATCTCTTGATGCAGATTTGGATTTAACCGGTATTGCGTGGACACCAATTGGTAGCACATTTGATGCTGATGGAAATCTGTTGCATTACTTCAGCGGCAAATTTTACGGAAACGGGCATACGATTTCCAATTTAGATTTTTCCGAAAACTATGGAAAGACAGAATATCCGTCCTTCGGATTATTCAGTGAGGTTTACGGCGCTGAAATTTCCGGTTTGACAATTCAAGGCAAGCTGGATGTATCCAATTCGGGGTATGTCTATTTTGGAACGATAGCGGGTGTTGCAGCAGACAGCAATATTTCTGACTGCGTTTCAGATGTGTCGTTCACGGATACAGACAAATATATTAACGGTACTGCGGCTATGTGCGGATATGCAATAAATAGCACGATTGAGTACTGCCAAAACAAGGGGAATTTTTCAATAACGAAGGATGTCAGCTCTTTCCAGACGGGCGGTATCGTAGGCGTCGCTCAAAACAGTACCGTACAGTATTGTGCTAATGCGGGCGAGATGACCTCTTGGACGCCCTGTACCGGCGGAATCGTTGGGCAGCTGTATCAAGCTTCAAAGATTATCAATTGTTATTCCACAGGGAAAATGGTTCCTCTTGGCAACGGAACCACAGATTTCGGCGGCATCGCAGGGACAGTTGGTGCAGGTACAGAAATCAAACATTGTTATTTCGCTGGTGAAATGGATCCATCTCAGTATACTGCCGCTACGCCTTATAAGCGTTTGGGCGGCATTGCAGGCGGTGTTTCTTCTGATACACCTGCTTTTGAAAACAATTATTTCGTGGGAACTGAGAATGTCCCGGCTTGCTTTAAGTACCAGAATGCTGGAACAGAAAAGACCCTTGACTCCATGAAAACGGAAGATTTCTTTAATGAAATCACTGCTGCTGGTGGCAATTATCGATTTAACCCAAATGGCACACCTATTCTGCCAGCACCGAAATATGCAGTTTCTTTTGTTGTAACACCTGCTGAACTGACAAATGTAACCATCAAAGTGAACGGTCAGGTAGTAACAAACCCCGCCAATTTGGAGGCAGGTACTTATCAAGCCGAAGTCAGCGCAGATAATTGCGAGGTTTTCAATTCCAATATTACGATTACGGCTGATACAGCAACTCATACGCAAACCATTGCAATGACTTATTTGCCTGCCGACTACACCAAAGTCGATGCAGCCATTGCCAAAGCAAATACCCTGAACAAAGATGAATACAAAGACTTCACTGCGGTAGAAGCTGCCGTCAAAGCTGTTGTCCGTGACAAGAACATCACTGAACAGAGCGAAGTTGATGCAATGGCAAAGGCTATCGAAGATGCGATTGCTGCTCTTGAGAAAAAACCCGCCAGCACCAAAGAGAAAAAACCTGCCAGCACTAAACCGGGAACAACCGATGAGCTTCCGAAGGCTGGCGATAGAAACAGCCTTGCTTTGTGGATCGCCCTGTTGTTCGTCAGCGGCGGTACAGCAATCCTAACAACCGTTTACGGCGGAAAGAAAAAGCGCAGCGTAAAGTAAAACTTGGTATTTAGCCCAAGGGGCCGTCACTTTCCTATATTCAGACAACCAGTCCGGTGTGCAGCGCCCCGAACCCGAGAGGGCCGCGTGCCCGCCCGCAATATATTTGATTGATCGCGAGTTCCACACGCAAAGAAGGCCACTTAATGTGGCCTTCGTCTTGCGCAGGACTGCCCGAGCAGGCAATCAAATATATTGTGGGCGGGCACGCGGCCCGGTCGGCTTTACGACAGCGCAATACCGCCGAGCCAGCCCCAACGCACGCCAGAGCCAGTGCCGTAGAACCCAATGAACGAGTCAAGCGATCTCGACGTAATGGCGCCCTCGTTGCTCATAACGATGCCGCCGCCAACATAGATGCCCACGTGTCCGTACAGCAGACCCGGCGTACCGGTGCCGCTGTGCGACGAGTCGGCCACGATCATGCCCACCTGCAGCGCCGAACGATTGGAGCTGTAGCACCAGGCGTTAAACATGTCGCACGCATTGCCGCCAAAGTAGCCCACGCCGGCGTTACGGAACACGTTGGTAACCCACGCCGCGCACCAGTTCTGACCCGGCGAAGGCGTGGAGTAGCACGCGTTGACGACGGCCTGTTGCTTGCCCGAGCCGGCATTCTGCTGCGGAGTTCCGGGCGCATACGATCCGCCACCCGAGCTTGAACCACCCGAGTAGGAATTGTTCTTGTTTGCGGCAGCCGCGGCAGCGGCAGCCTTCTTGGCGGCTTCCTCGGCCTGAGCGGCAGCGAGAATCTCGGAATCGCGCTGGGCCATGAGCTCCTTGACATCGTCGGAGAGGCCGTTCAGAACCGTCTGGACCTCCTGCTGCTTGGCCTGCATGTCCTGCATCTGAGCGGTCTGCTGGTCCTTGAGCTTCTCCAAGTCGGCTTTTTGCGACTCGAGCTCGGACTTCTGCGTATCGAGTTCTTTCTGGATGGTCTGGATGTCCTCGATGGCGTCACGATCGCTCTTGTTAATCTTCTCGACGTAATGCGCGTTGGCGACGAGCTCCTCAAACGAGCCAGAAGCGAGCAGCAACGACAAGATGTTGGTGCCACCCGACTTGTAGCTGGCGGCAACGCGATCGGAAAGGTCGCCGCGCTTCTCTTTGAGCTCGGCCTTCTTGGTGTCGATCTGAGCCTGCGTCTCGTCAATCTGGCCCTGTACGCTCTCGATATCGCTGAGGGTCTGGGCATTCTTGTTGGCGAGCGTCGCGTACTCATTAGCGATGCTGTCGAGCTGAGCCTGGACCTCGTCGAGCTGGGCCTGGGCGGCATTCAGTTTGTCGGTGGTTTCTTGGCTGGCCTCAGCCGCATGGGCGCGGGCGGGCAGGCCAAAAAGAACAGCCGCGGAAGCGGCGCCGAAAAGAGCCTTAAGGGCAGTGCGGCGCGAAAGCTCCTGCGTAAAAATGGAATCGTTGTTTGGTGACATATGTACTCCGTTACATGCTTATTTATATGTCGCTCAGATTAAACATATTAACGCACATCGCGCTTGTCCCAACTATTTCCACGAACGGCTGGAAAAGCATGGTCAGCGGCTCGCAAATACGTCCCACACCAAAGGTAAGGATTATGCAAATAACACCCTATGAGTACGTTAACATCAATCCTCTGGTTTTCCTGCCCCGCGTGTTTTGGGCGCGCCCAGCTGCGCTATACTCCCCTCAAGAAGTGTTCCTGATTCGATAGGAGACTACATGTCCAAAGCACTCGACCCCAAAGACACCTGCGTCCTCGTTACCGGCGGCGCCGGCTTTATCGGCTCGCACACCGTCGTTCAGCTGCTCGAGGGTGGCTACCAGGTTGTCGTCGTCGATGACCTCTCCAACTCCAGCGCCGTTGCCATCGACCGCGTCAAGACCATCGTGGGCGACGAGGCCGCCAAGAACCTCACCTTCTACGAGGCCAACGTGCTCGACCGCGATGCGATGAACAAGATCTTCGATACCCACCAGATCGACCGCGTCATCCACTTCGCCGGCTTTAAGGCCGTTGGCGAGTCGGTGAGCAAGCCCGTCGAGTACTACCACAACAATATCGAGAACACCTTGGTGCTCATCGATGTCATGCGCAACCACGGTTGTAAGTCCATCATCTTCTCGAGCTCTTCGACCGTCTACGGCGATCCGGACAATCCGCCCGTCACCGAAGAGGACCCTAAGAAGCCCGCGACCAACCCCTATGGCTGGACCAAGTGGATGATTGAGCAGATCCTCATGGACGTCCACACCGCCGACCCCGAGTGGGACGTCGTGCTGCTCCGTTATTTCAATCCCATCGGCGCCCATCCGTCGGGCCTGATCGGCGAGGATCCCAAGGGTATCCCCAACAACCTGGTGCCTTACGTCGCCCAGGTCGCCGTCGGTAAGCTCGAGGCCGTTCAGGTCTTTGGCAACGATTACCCCACCCCCGACGGCACCGGTGTTCGCGACTACATCCACGTGTGCGACCTGGCATCTGGTCACGTTGCCGCCCTCAACTGGATGAACGGCAAGACCGGCGTCGAGATCTTTAACCTGGGCACCGGCACCGGCACCTCGGTACTCGAGGTCGTCGCCGCCTTCTCCAAGGCCTGCGGCAAGGAGCTGCCCTATGTGATCCGCGAGCGCCGTGCCGGCGACATCGCCGCCAACTGGTGCGATGCCTCCAAGGCCGAACGCATGATGGGCTGGAAGGCCCAGTACGATATCGCGGATATGTGCCGTGACAGCTGGAATTGGCAGAGCCACAACCCCAACGGCTTCGGCGACGCCGAGTAGCAAAAAACCTACATGCCGTTCTTGCCCCGGTCTCACGATGTGAGGCCGGGGCTTTTTCATGGCGCGTAACCGTTTACCGAAAATGGACCAACTTTTTTATCTTGCCCGTACATGTTTAAACAACATGTTCTACAATAGATGTATCGAATCAGAACACCGGGGGCGGACTGCTCTTCCATCTGCAGGCCGATCCCACAACAAGAAGGCTGGTGAGCACATCCATGGAGCGTGCAAGCGGTGTTCTCATGCCCATCTCGTCTCTGCCCGGACCGTACGGCATCGGCGGCTTTGGCTGGAACGCCTATGACTTTGTCGATTTCCTCGCCTCGTGCAAACAACATTACTGGCAGATTCTGCCCCTTACGACGACGAGCTATGGCGACTCGCCCTATCAGTCGTTCTCGGCCCGTGCGGGCAACCCCAACTTCATTGACTTTGCCGAGCTCATCGAGGCAGGTTACCTGGAGCAGTGTGACATTGATGGCGTGTACTTGGGTTCCGATCCCAGCAACATCGACTACGGCGCCATCTTTGGCGGCCGCCGTCAGATCCTCGACCGCGCAGCCCAGCGATTTGCCGCCGACAAGCCGGCCGACTTCGACAACTTTGTCCAGGCCAACAAGGACTGGCTCATTCCCTACTGCGAGTTCATGACCGTCAAGGAGGAGTGCGGCCTTAAGGCATTTTGGGAGTGGCCCGCGGAGCTGCGCACCCGCGGTGAGGCTTCTGCCAAGGTCTGCGCCGCCCATCCCGCGCGCATGCTCTACCACCAGATGACGCAGTACTTCTTCGATCGTCAGTGGAGCCGCCTGAAGGCCTATGCCAACGAGCGCGATATCCTCATCATCGGCGACCTACCCATCTATGTCTCGCGCGACTCCGTCGAGATGTGGGCGAACCCTGAGCTCTTTAAGATCGACGCCGCCGGCAATCCCGTGAGCGTCGCCGGCACGCCGCCCGACCAGTTCTCGGCCACCGGACAGTACTGGGGCAACCCCATCTACGACTGGGACGCCATGGAGGCCGACGGTTTTTCCTGGTGGGAGGGCCGTATCCGCGCCGCCCTCGACATGTACGACGTCATCCGCCTGGATCACTTCCGCGGCTTCGAGGCCTATTGGGAGGTGCCGTTCTCCTCGCCCGATTCGTCCTACGGTTCATGGACGCAGGGTCCCGGCCTCAAGCTCTTCAAGACGCTCGAGGAAAAGCTCGGCACGCTGCCCATCATCGCCGAGGATCTGGGCTTCCTCACCCCCGGTGTCATCGACATGCGCGACAACTCGGGCTTCCCCGGCATGAAGATCCTGCAGTTTGCCTTTGAGGGCACCAACTCGTACTACCTGCCGCATAACTACATCGCCAACACCGTCGCCTATGTGGGCACGCACGACAACGAGACGGCACGCGGTTGGTTTGAGGGAACGGCCACCCCGCGCCAGCGCGAGCAGGCAGCCCTGTACACCCATCAGCAGACTGGCGAGCCCATCACCGATGCGCTCAACCGCACCATCGCCGCCAGCGTGAGCGACACCTGCATCTACACCATGCAGGACCTGCTCAACCTGGGCAACGAGGCACGCATCAACACGCCCGCCACCCTGGGCGGCAACTGGACCTGGCGCATGCTCGATGGCGCCATCACCCGCGAGCTCGAGCACAAGCTTACCGACTGGACGGAGACCTACTTCCGCATCCCGTCGGAAGCCGAAATCGAGCTTCCCCAATAGGAGCAACCGCGCCCGACCCCACCCCATCGTGTGGACGCGTTCGCTTTCCCCGCGCGAGGCCACCCCAATCCCCTCGCGCGGGCTCTTTTGTATTTCTGACATGAAGTCAACTCACCACAGGAGGAAACATGCCCCGTATCGATCTCGCTGATCTCGCCGAGCAGTCCTTTGGCACTGCGCTCGAGCAGCTCGACGACCGTCGCATTTACAAGCTGCTGGTCAAGCTCGTGCAGGAGCGCTCCGCCGCCTGCCCGCTCAACAACGGCAAGAAAAAGCTCTACTACATCTCTGCCGAGTTTTTGATCGGCAAGCTGCTTATCAACAACATGATCGACCTCGGCATCTATGACGAGGTTAAGGACCAGCTCACCGCGGCGGGCCACGACCTCAACAAGATCGAGGAGTTTGAGGTCGAGCCTTCGCTCGGCAACGGTGGCCTGGGCCGCCTGGCTGCGTGCTTCCTGGATTCCATCGCCACGCTGGGCCTTACCGGCGACGGTGTGGGCCTCAACTACCACTACGGCCTGTTCCGCCAGCGCTTTGTCGACAACCAGCAGAAGGCCGTCCCCGATGAGTGGCTCGGCGAGCAGGACATCCTGATCGATGACGACCGCTCCTACACCGTCGAGTTCGGCGATTTTGCCGTTACCTCCAAGCTCGTCAACATCGACGTGCCCGGTTACGGCCAGCCCACCAAGAACCGTCTGCGCCTGTTCGACCTGGCGAGCGTCGACGACGGCCTGGTCCCCGGCAGCTCCATCGACTTCGACAAGACCGAGATCGCCAAAAACCTCACCTTGTTCCTCTACCCCGACGATTCCGACGAGCAGGGCCGCCTGCTTCGCATCTACCAGGAATACTTCATGGTGAGCAACGCCGCCCAGCTCCTGATCGACGAGGCCATCGAGCGCGGCAGCAACCTGCACGATCTGGCCGACTACGCCGTGGTCCAAATTAACGACACGCACCCCACCATGGTCATCCCCGAGCTCATTCGCTTGCTCACCACCGAGCATGGCATCGAGTTTGACGAGGCCGTGACCATCGTACGCTCCATGGTCGCCTACACTAACCACACGATTCTTGCCGAGGCGCTCGAGAAGTGGCCGCTCGTCAGCCTGCAGAAGGTCTCCCCTGCCATCGCCGACATTATCGTCAAGCTCGATGAGATCGCGAAGGCCGAGCACGATGACCCGCGCGTCGCCGTCATCGACGAATACGACACCGTCCACATGGCCCACATGGACATCCACTTTGGCTTCTCCATCAATGGCGTAGCCGCCCTCCACACCAAGATCCTGGAGGATACCGAGCTTCACCCGTTCTACGAGATCTATCCCGAGAAGTTCTCCAACAAGACTAACGGCATCACCTTCCGCCGCTGGATCCATGGCGCCAACCCCGCACTCGCCAGCCTGCTCGACGACGTGATCGGCACCGGTTGGCGCAACACCGGCGACCTGAGCAAGCTCGCCAAGTTCGCCGACGACAAGGACGTTCTTGAGCGCCTGGCCGCCACCAAGGCCGAGGCCAAGACCATCATGCGCGAGTTTATGGCGCTCGAGCAGGGTGTGACCATTCCCTCCAACGCCATCATCGATGTTCAGGTCAAGCGTATCCACGAGTACAAACGCCAGCAGATGCTCGCGCTTTACATCATCTGGAAGTACCTCGACATCAAGAACGGCAACAAGCCCGAGCACCCCGTCACCATCATCTTTGGCGGCAAGGCGGCCCCTGCCTACACTATCGCCCAGGACATCATCCATCTGATCCTGACGCTGTCGCAGTGGATCGCCAACGATCCCGACGTGGCCCCCTACCTGCAGGTTGTCATGATCGAGAACTACAACGTCACCGCTGCCGAGCGCGTGATTCCCGCCGCCGATATCTCCGAGCAGATCAGCCTTGCCTCCAAGGAGGCGAGCGGCACCTCCAACATGAAGTTCATGCTCAACGGCGCGCTGACTCTGTGCACGCTCGACGGCGCCAATGTGGAGATCGCCGAGCTCGTGGGCGACGAGAACATCTATACCTTTGGTGCCTCGTCCAAACAGGTCGAGCAGCTCTACGCCGACGGCACCTATAACGCCGGCGCACTCTACCGCAAGCCCGGCATCAAGCTGCTGGTGGACTTTATCACCAACCCTGCCTTTATGGCGACCGGCAACGCGGAGCGCCTGCAGCGCCTGCACGACGACATCAAGGGCAAGGACTGGTTTATGGCCCTGCTCGACATTGAGGAGTACATCCAGACCAAGGAGCGCGTACTGGCCGACTACGAGGACCAGAACGCTTGGATGCGCAAGGCTCTCATCAACATCGCCAACGCCGGCACCTTCTCGTCCGACCGCACCATCTCGCAGTACAACGACGAGATCTGGCACCTGGACTGACCCATTCCCCTCACCCATCCTCTTGAGAAACGGAGTCGTGGCAACACGGCTCCGTTTTTTGTGCCGAAACATTGACCCATGGCCCGCCTCGGCCAAACAATCTCGATCTGTAACATCTAGCCGTCAAAATTGGGTCTACCTGTTACAGAACGAGACACACAGTAACACCCCACCGAAGCATCTCAATCTGTAACAGTTAGACCCGGATTGACCTTCCAGATGTTACAGATCAAGATAAACGGACAGATGGCTTAACAACGTCTCGTTCTGTAACACCTAGCACCCGAAATCGGTCCTTACTGTTACAGATTGAGACAAACAGGTAGATACCTCGGCACCATCTCGTTCTGTAACATCTAGACCCAATTCGACCCTCCAACTGTTACAGATCGAGACAAACGAACGACCGGACAACCCCAACACAAAGAAAGGCTCCCCTCTCGCCCAGTGGACGGGAGGGAAGCCTTATATGTGACCGCGGCAAAAGGATGGCAATACCGCAGTCGCCCAAAGGGAGGGCCTGGATGCACCGGGCCTAGATAAGGTTCTTGCCAGAGACCTTATCGAAGAGATGAGTCGCGTTCTTCTCGAACTTGAACCAGATGGGGTCGCCCGCCTTGAGCGCGCCCTTGGCCTCAAGATCGACAACGGGAATGATCAGGACGAACTGGCCATCGGGAGCGGTCACGTGGACATGCTCGGTCGAGCCCATGAGCTCGGTCACCTCGACGGTGCCCTGGAGCGCACCCTCCTCGTCCTTGTCGGCAAGCAGGATTTGCTCGGGACGTACGCCGGCCGTAATCTCCTTCACGTCGCCGCCATCCCAGTTGAGGGCAAGCTGAGCGCAGGTCTCGGGGGCGAGCGTCACGTTCATATCCTCGGTCTTGACGGTGAAGCCGTTGCCCGAGCGCACCAGCTGGGCATCGAAGAAGTTCATCTGCGGCACGCCGATAAAGCCGGCAACGAAGATGTTCGCGGGATGGTTGAAGACCTCCTGCGGGGTGGCGATCTGCTGGACGACGCCGTCCTTCATGACCACGATGCGGTCGCCGAGGGTCATGGCCTCGGTCTGGTCGTGGGTAACGTAGATGAAGGTGCCCTTGATCTCGTGGCGCAGTTTGATGAGCTCGGCGCGCATCTGGTTACGGAGCTTGGCGTCCAGGTTGGACAGCGGCTCGTCCATCAGGAAGACCTTGGGGTCACGCACGATGGCGCGGCCGATGGCGACGCGCTGACGCTGGCCGCCCGAGAGCGCCTTGGGCTTGCGGTCGAGATACTCGGTAATACCCAGGATCTCGGCAGCGGAGCGAACCTTGCGGTCGATTTCGTCTTTGGGGACCTTCTTGAGCTCAAGCGTAAACGCCATGTTCTCGTATACCGTCATGTTGGGGTACAGAGCGTAGCTCTGGAACACCATGGCGATGTCGCGGTCCTTGGGCGCCACGTCGTTGACGCGCTTGCCGTCGATGAGCACGTCGCCCGAGGTAATGTCCTCCAGGCCGGCGACCATGCGCATCGTCGTGGACTTACCGCAGCCAGAGGGGCCAACGAGAACGATGAACTCCTGGTCATGCACGGTGAGGTTAAAGTCCTCCACCGCGAGCACGCCGTCTTCGGTAACCTTGAGGTTGTGCTTCTTCTCCTCGGTCTTCTTCTTTTTGCCAAAGAAGCCCTTCTTTTTGGACTCGTTGTTGGGATACACCTTCTGAACATGTTTGAGAACGATCTCGGCCATGTCTCTACCTTTCGATACGCGGCACCGCGCTGAGGGGCGCCGCTAAAACTTGCAAAACAGTTACGGCATCAGCCCTTGACGGCACCTGCCACCACGCCGTCAATGATGTACTTCTGGCAGAGGATGTACATGATGACGATGGGGACAACGACCATCATGATGCAGGCCATCATGGGGCCGAGCTCGACATGGCCGTAGCCGCCGCGGAAGTACTGGATCAAGATAGGAATGGTCTTGTACTTGGTGGAGTCGAGCGTAAGGTAGGGCAGCAGGTAGTCGTTCCAGACCCACATGGTCTCGAGAATGCCGACCGAAAGATAGGTGGGCTTCATGATGGGGAGGACGATCTTAAAGAACACCTGGACCGGGTTGCAGCCATCAATCATGGCCGCCTCTTCGATCTCGAGCGGGATGTTCTTTACAAAGCCGGCGAACATAAAGACCGCCAGGCCCGCGCCAAAGCCAAGGTAGATAAAGCAGATGTTGAACGGCGTGTTGAAGCCGATGCGGTCCGCCAAATTGGACAGCGTGAACATGAGCATCTGGAAAGGCACGACCATCGAGAACACGAACAGGTAATAGAAGAAGTTCGAGATCTTGCTGTTGACGCGCACTACGTACCAAGCGCACATGGAGCAGCACACTAGAATCAGCACGACCGACGTGACCGTGATGATGAGCGAGTACATAAACGCCGAGGCAAAGCCCTGCTCGTTAAGAGCGTGCACGTAGTTTGCAAGGCCGTTGAACGTCTCGGGCGTAAGCAAATCGAACGCCGTGGTGGTGCTGATTGCAGTTCCCTTTTTAAAGGAATTGAGCGCAATCATGAACACGGGGTAGATCCACGCGAGCGACAGAATCGTAAAGAAAATCGAGAGCGCGCGGTTAATAGCCTTATCGCGTTTCATTACTGCTGCACCTCCTTGGACCTCGTGGCCTTAAGCTGGATCATGGAGATTGCTACGACCAGGATGCAGAAGATAACCGCCTTGGCCTGGCCAATGCCCTGCCATGCGATGCCGGCACGCGAATAGAACGTGTTGTAGATGTTCAGGGCGAGCATCTCGGTGGAGTGCGCAGGGGCGCCACCGGTAAGGGCGAGGTTCTGGTCGAACAGCTTAAAGCCGTTGGTGATGGACAGGAACAGGCAGATGGTGATGGTCGGCATCAGATTGGGGATCTTAACCTTCCAAAACGTCTGCCATGCCGTGGCACCGTCGACCTTAGCGGCCTCGATGTAGTCGGACGGAATGGACTGCAGACCGGCGATGTAGATAATCATCATGTAGCCGACCTGCTGCCACAGGGTCAGAATGATAAGGCCCCAGAAGCCGGCAGCGGAGTTAAGGGCAATAAGGTCGGCGCCGATGTTGGAGAGCAGGCAGTTGATCAGAATCTGCCAAATGTAGCCCAGCACGATGCCGCCGATCAGGTTCGGCATAAAGAAGATCGTACGGAAGATGTTAGTGCCCTTGAGCGCCTTGCGGGTGAGCGCCTGCGCAATGGCGAGGGCGATCACGTTGATGAGCACCGTCGACAGGAAGGCAAACGCCACCGTAAAGAAGAACGACGTGGCAAACTGCGGATCGGACAGCGCGCGCACGTAGTTCTCGATACCGACAAAGTGCGTGTTGTTAATGGTAATAAACTGGCAGAACGAGAGATAGAAGCCCTGGATAAAGGGAATCACGAACCCGATCATAAACGCCAGGCACGTGGGCAGCATAAAGAGCGGCCACCAGCGCTTGAGTGCTTTGCCCATAGAAGGGTCCTTTCAATATGCAGGGGGCGGGCAAACCAACGTCTGCCCGCCCCCTGTCGCTAATCAGATAGCTTGGGCAGCAATTGCTTACTCGGAAGCAGCCTTCTCGGTCTTCCAGCCATCCACGAAGGCGTTCTTGACGCCGTCCCACTTGCTGTTGTCGGCAGCATAGGCGATCAGAGCCTGCTTGAGGTTCTTCTTCCACTCCTCGGAGGGGATGTAGACGAAGTCCCAAGCGACGGTCTTCTTACCGTCCTTGGCCATGGCAACGGCCTGCTGCGAGAAGACGTTGGTGGTTTCCTTAGCGCTCTTGAACGGGGCGGTCAGACCCATCTTGTCAGCGATGATGCTGGTGGCGGTGTCAGAGGTGACGCACCAATACATGAAGTCCTCGGTGGCCTTCTGGGCATCCTCGGAAGCCTGGGAGCTGACGCACCAGTAGTTCTCGCCGCCGGAGCACAGGCCCTGGTTCTCCTCGCCGTCAACGCCGATGTAGATGGGCATCATGCCAATCTGATCGTCGGTCATGCCGGCCTTGATGAGGTCGGAGTAGGCCCAAGAGCCATTCTGGTAGAAGACGGCCTTGCCGGTTGCGAACTCGTTGGTGGCGTCGTCGCCGGTCTTGGAAGCAAGCTGCGAAGGATCGCAGGTGGAGTCGGTGATGTACAGGTCGAAAATCTGCTTGAAGTTGTCGAGATACTCGCCCTTGATCTCGTCGTCCTCCTGGTTGTGCTCCTTCTCGAACTCGTAGTAGAGCGGGAGGTTGGCGAGGTGGGTGGTGTAGCGCCAGCTGGAGGAGTCATCCATGCCGGCAGAAGTGAAGGCACCCTCAACACCAAGCTCGTCCTTGCGGGCCTGGATGTCGTCGGCACAAGCCTTCAGCTTATCGAAGGAGTTGATGTCCTCGGCCTTGTAGCCAGCCTTCTCGAGCAGCTGCTTGTTGTAGATGATGCCGTAGCTCTCCTGGACCCAATCGATACCCAGATCCTTGCCATCGGACTGCAGAGCCAGGGAGTCGTCAATGAGCTCACCGCGGAGCTTGGTATCGGACAGGTCGGCGCAGTAATCCTTCCAGTTCTTAAGACCGGTGGGGCCGTTGACCTGGAACAGGGTCGGAGCGGAGCTCTTGGACATCTCGGACTTGAGCTTCTCCTCGTAGGTGTTGGAGGCGGCGGTCACGATCTTGACCTCGACGCCCTTCTCCTCCTTGTACGCCTTGGCGATCTCCTTCCACTCCTTGTCGACCTCGGGCTTGAATTGGAGGAAGTAGACCTCGGCGGCGTCACCAGAAGCAGAGGAGCCGGAGCCGGCGGAGCCACCACAGCCCACAAGACCCAGACCCAGAACCGCAGCCGCGGAACCAGCGAAGCCCAGGAACTGCCTTCTGCTCATTTCGTTCTTCATTACAATCCACCCTTTCACACCGTGGCGGCACCCTTTGCCGCCGCCTTCGGAGATTGGCTCGGGGACTTTGCCCCTTTTGCTGATTTGTACAATACGCTATTTGGATAGTTGTTTGAACAAGTATTACTAGAGCGGTAGAAAACCTTCGGTGAACGGTAATTTCAACTTGATACTTGACAAGTTTTGTATAAACAATTATTTGTTATCGAATGCAGAGAAAGCGCCCGGTCAAGCCGATATATCGTCGGCTTGACCGGGCGCTTTCGCGTTGAGGGCATGAGTCTCGTCAGGCTGCGAGCTAGCCGACTATCGCTTGGAATTGACACGGTAATGGAAGATCTCGGGGTGCGTACGGGTGTGCGTCACCTCAAACAAGATTCCATCCGAGGTGTACGACTGGCTCTCCATGACGGCAACGCAGTTGTATTTGCCAAGGTCAAGATAGCTGCAGTCCTCATCGTTGGCAAGCTCGACACTCACCGTACGACGGCTCGCCATCACCTTGACGCCGCACTTGTGCTCCAGATAGCCGTAGATAGAATCCGACGCGACCTCGGGGGTCAGGCCTTTGGCGATCGACGCCAAAAAATAGCCATGGTCCACTTGGCGCGCGTTGCCGTTGAGGCTTCGGACACGCACTACGCGAATAAGCTCCTCGCCCACCTTAAAGCCCAGGCGACGAGAGAGCTGCTCGGTGCAGACCAGATGTTCAAAGGACTTAACGTCCGTCGATGCAACGGCATTGTTGCGCTTTGCAAATTCACCAAACGACTCGACTTCCTCGAGCGCGCCCAGCATGTCGGTTTCGCCCTTGAGCCAAATAACGCGTACGCCCTTGCCGTGTATGGGCTGCACAAACATCTCGTCGGCCAGCATGCTCAAGGCGCGGCGGACAGTATTGCGCGTGCAGTCAAACTCTGCGGTCAGCTCGGCTTCGGTTGGCAGCATCTCCTGAAACGCATAGGTCCCGTTAATGATGCGCGAACGGATCTCGCGGTAGATTCCTTCGTAAATCGCTTTTGGCATGGCTTCACCTCTAATGAATATGTATGGCTAGGCACGATAGCATTTCTTGGGGTTGTTTAAACCGTCTATCGGCAAAGCACGGATTATTTACCGTCGACGGTTCCCCCGACACCCAAATCGGACCGAATCAAAACCGTCAATGCGGCAAGCAGCCAGTCCTCTACAATGAGTTCATTGTTTAAACGTTCTTGCTCGCACAGCATGTTGCATCCGGAAGGCATATTATGCTGCAGAAAATCCAACG
>CABVBR010000036.1 GCA_902496645.1 uncultured Collinsella sp. | reverse complement strand
CTGAACTTCGCGAGTTGAGCGAGTCAATCCAAGAACATGGCGTTTTGCAGCCGCTACTGGTCCGCAAGCATGGAAATGGCTATGAGATTATTGCCGGTGAGCGTCGTTACCAGGCATCGAAACTCGCTGGCCTCGAAGAATTGCCGGTCATCATTAAGGAAGTTAATGATGAGGAGATGCTCGCTCTAGCACTTATCGAGAATCTTCAGCGTTCTGATTTGAATCCCGTCGAAGAGGCAAAGGGTTATCGTCAGCTCATTGATGCTAGTGGCATGACGCAGGAGGCATTATCAAAGGCTGTCAGTAAGTCTCGTTCTGCAATTACAAATTCACTTCGTTTGCTAGATCTTCCCGAAGTCGTACAGCAGATGATTTTCGAAGGCAGGCTTACAGCCGGTCATGCGAGAGCGATTCTTGCAGTTCCATATGAAGATGCCAGGATTCGACTTGCCGAGAAAGTTGTCGCTGAAGGTCTTTCCGTTAGGGCGACAGAAAATCTTGCTCCGTTGTTTTCTGCCGGAGAGACGCCAAGGACTCCGAGGCCAGCAACACCTCAGTCATTCAAAAAGGCCGCTCGGGTCCTTCGTCAAGTTTTTAACACGAATGTACGCGTGAAGAGCTCTCGTGGCAAGAACAAAATTGAAATCGAGTTCAAAGACGAAGAGGAGCTCTCCCGTATCCTTGGCGAAATGGTTCAATTTGAGCAGGAGGATCAGGATGAAGAATAAGGTTCTCGTGGTCGTTGCGTTGGCAACCACCGTCGTCGCTGGCGCTTTTGCAGGTTATAAGCTTGCGACAGATGATGAACTGCGAGGTCGACTGTTGCGCGGAGCTCAGGATATCGTCGATACATCTAAGAAAAAAATGGATGTGATGACCGAAGATGTCGCTATGCGCACTGCTCAGGTGACTAAGAATCCCAAGATTAACCAAGACTGGGTTAACCATCAGTGGGAAAATGTTGGTTATTAGGTACCTTACAATTACTTGCCTATTTCGAAGGGGTCCTTGTCTGATACATGAGACAAGGACCCCTTATTTTGGCAATAAAACTATGCTTGCGTAAATCAAATCCAATAGTATAAAAAAATGAAACAGCCCCGGTTGCATTATCTACAACCGGGGCTGTTCGATGTTTCACATGAAACGTTATGGGGCACAGACTCCCCTATGCGTTCTTCTGTACCTTGAAACGTTGCTTCAGCTGACCGCAGGCGGCATCAATATCATTGCCGCGAGAATTACGGATCGTGGTCTCGATGCCACGAGACTCAAGGCGGCGCTGAAGATCCTCAACCTTATGAATCGGAGACGGCTTGAGCGGGCTGCCCTCGATGTCGTTAAGCTGAATCAGGTTAACGTGGCACAGCGTTCCCTCGCAGAAGTCGCAGAGTGCCTGCATCTCGGGATTCGTATCGTTGACGCCTTCGATCATGGCATACTCATAGGTCGGGCGGCGGCCAGTCTTCTCGGTGTAGAGCTGAAGCGCCTCGTGCAGGCGGAGCAGCGTGTACTTCTTAACACCGGGCATAAGCTTATTGCGCGTCGACTGGATGGCGGAATGCAGCGACACGGCAAGCGTGAACTGCTCGGGGATGTCGGCAAATTTGCGAATTCCAGGAATAACGCCGCTGGTAGAGACGGTGAGGTGACGGGCGCCGATACCGATGCCATCGGGGTCGTTGAGGATTCGCAACGCCTTGAGAACCTCGTCGTAGTTGGCAAACGGCTCGCCCTGGCCCATGAACACAACGCTCGTGGCACGCTCGCCAAAGTCGTTGGATACATGAAGCACCTGGTCGACGATCTCCTGAGCTGTCAGCGAGCGCTTGAGGCCGTTAAGGCCGGTGGCGCAAAAGGCACAGCCCATGCCACAGCCTGCCTGGGTGGAAACGCAGACGGAAAGCTTGTTACGACGGGGCATACCGACAGTCTCGACGGAAATGCCGTCGTGGTACTCGAGCAGATACTTGCGAGAGCCATCTTTGGAAACCTGCTTGGTGAGCTCGGTCGGCGTGTCAAAGGCAAAAGCCTCTTTAAGCTGCTCGCGGAAAGCCTTGGGAAGGTTAGTCATATCATCAAACGAACAAACGTTCTTCTCAAAGACCCATTCGATGAGCTGCTTCGCGCGGAAAGCGGGCTGGCCGAGTTCTGCCACGAGCTCGCGAATATCGTTTTGGCTCAAGTCGCGAATGTCCTGAGATTTAGTCCTGGGATTCATGGAAGCCTTTCGATTTTGGGGAAACGTAGAGGGTATCGCTACAATATGGTATCAGCTGCAGAAATTATAGAGGAGGAGTCTGCCCATGCCGGGTAAAAGCCTAGAGAACATGCACGTAGCGGTCTTGGCGGGCGGTCATTCCGCTGAGCGCGAGATCTCGCTCAATTCGGGAAAGAACGTCGTGGCGGCCCTGAAGGAGGCCGGCTACACTTCGGTGAAGCTGCTCGACGCGGCTGCCGATAATTTTATGGTAACCATGGCGACCGGTGGTTTCGACGTGGCATTTATCGCCATGCACGGCGCCGGCGGTGAGGATGGTGCCATGCAGGGTGCCATGGAGACCCTGGGTATCCCCTACACGGCCTCGGGCGTGCTCGCGAGCGCCTGCGGGGCCGACAAGGAGGTCTCTAAGCTCCTGTACGCCAAGGCGGGCATTCCCATTGCCCCCGGCCTTGCGCTCGAAGTGGGCGATGAAGTCGATATCGATCACATTGTCGAGGTTTGTGGCGAGCGCTGCTTTGTGAAGCCGGCCGTTAACGGCTCCAGCTATGGCATCTCCCTGGTCCACGAGCCCTCCGAGCTGCCCGCGGCCATCGCCAAGGCGTTTGAGTTTGGCGACAAAGTACTGGTCGAGAAGTGCATCGAGGGTACCGAGATCACCGTCGGCGTATACGGCGAGGATGACGTGCGCGCCCTGCCGATTGTCGAGATCCGTAAGCCCGAGGACTGCGAGTTCTACGATCTGGACGTGAAGTATGTCGATCCTACGGACATCCATCGCATTCCGGCGCAGATTTCGCCCGAGAACTACGCTCGTGCCCAGGAGCTTGCTTGTGCTGCCCATAGGGCACTCGGCTGCCTGGGTATCTCGCGCAGCGACTTTATCGTGAGCGAGGACGGCCCCGTTATCCTCGAGACCAACACGATTCCCGGCATGACCGATACGTCGCTGTATCCGGATGAGATTCGCCACACCGATGACATAACGTTCCCGCAGGTCTGTGACAGCCTAATTCGCATGGGGCTTCGTCGAGCGGGCGTTGCATGCTAATCGAGGACGCTGTTTCGTCGGGAACGCCGCAGTTTGTCATCGATTCTTATGCCACGCTTGCCGAGCGCGCCAAAACCCAAGCGTTTGGTCTCATCGAAGAAGATGTTATCGTCCTCGATACCGAGACCACGGGTCTTTCGGTGCAGGACAACGAGCTTATCGAGATATCGGCGGCTCGCCTTTCGGGCCGCGAGGTTGTCGATCGCTTCGATACCTTCGTGCATCCCAAGCAGCTGATTCCCGCCGAGATTACTGAGCTCACGAGCATTACAAACGCCGATGTGGCAGATGCCCCGTCGGCCGTTGAGGCTGTCGCCGCTCTCGCCGATTTTGTCGGCGGCTGCCCGGTAATCGCACATAACGCCACCTTCGACCGTTCGTTTATCGAGTCGGTCAAGGGCGGCGTCAACGTCAGCGACATCTGGATCGATTCGCTGGCACTGTCGCGCATCGCGCTTCCGCGCCTGGCCTCGCATAAGCTGTCTTTCATGGCCGACCTGTTTGGCTGCGACTCGGTGTCGCACCGCGCCAACGCCGACGTCGACGCCTTGTGTGGTGTGTGGCGCGTGTTGCTCGTGGCGCTCACCGACTTGCCTCAGGGCTTAATGGCGCGCCTGGCCGACATGCACCCCGACGTACCCTGGTCCTATCGTCCCATCTTCTCCTTCTTGGCGGGACAGAACCCCGGTTCTATCTTCTCTCTCAGCGCCGCTCGTGCTGACGTTCTCAAGGCCGATCGGGCCGATGATCGCGTTGATGCGGACGAGCTGCCGGTCCTTAAGATGCCGAGCCGCGAGGAAATCGAGGCGGACTATGCCCCGGACGGTCTGGTTAATCGCATGTATCCCACGTACGAGCCGCGCGATGAGCAAATCGCGATGGCGCTCGAGGTCCGTGACGCGCTCGTTACGGGAACGCATCGCGTGATTGAGGCGGGGACGGGCGTCGGCAAATCGATGGCCTATCTGGTGCCTTTTGCCGAGGCCGCGCGCCGCAACAACATCACGGTTGGTATCGCGACTAAATCGAATAATCTTGCCGACCAGCTCATGTATCACGAGCTGCCCAAACTTGCCGAGCAGCTGGACGGAGGTCTATCGTTTTGCGCTCTCAAGGGCTATGACCACTATCCATGCTTGCGCAAGCTTGAGCGCATGAGCCGCGGCCAAGTCGAAATTACGACTAAGCGTGATCCCGCCGACACGCTTACGGCAGTCGCAGTCATCATGGCGTACGTGTGTCAGTCGGCCGATGGCGACCTCGACTCGCTCGGCATTCGCTGGCGCAGCGTCAACCGTCCCGACTTTACGACGGCGTCGCGCGAGTGCGCCCGTCGCCTATGCCCGTTTTTCCCCGATAAATGCCTGGTCCACGGCGCCCGTCGTCGCGCGGCGCATGCCGATGTGGTGGTCACCAACCATTCCCTGTTGTTCCGCAATGTTGCGGCCGAGGGCAGAATCTTGCCTCCGATTCGTCACTGGGTAATCGATGAGGCCCACTCCATCGAGCGCGAGGCACGCCGTCAATGGGCGCGCGTGGTGTCGGCGGATGAATCGCGCGTTCTGTTTGAGCGCCTGGGTGGCTCGAGCGCCGGTGCGTTGAGCCAGGTTTCCCGCGATTTGGCAACCTCGGAGGGCTCTACGCTCTATCTGGGTCTTACCGCCAAGGCGACGTCGACGGTTGTACGTGCGAGCATGGCGATTGCCGATGTGTTTGACGGCGTTCGCGAGCTTGGCCGCCGTGCTCGCGGGGGCTATGACAATGCGAACCTATGGATTGGCCCCGAGCTGCGCGAATCTGACGACTGGCATGATTTCTTACAGTCGGCCTACGCTGCCATCGACGCATTGGAACAAGCTGACAAGAGTGTCGACGCGCTCGTGCAGTCCGTTGCCGCCGACAAGCCCGAGGTCGTTGTGGACTTGGGTGATATCTCGCGCCGCCTGCACGAGCTGGCCGAGAACCTCAAACTCATCATCGACGGCACCGATGAGCACTACGTGTATTCGCTGCAAGTCAATCGCAGGCTGCGCGCCGGCGGCGAGTCGATGACCGCGGAGCGCATCGATATTGGCGAGGCCTTGGCAACCGAGTGGCTGCCCGAGGTTCACACGGCTATCTTTGCATCGGCGACCATGACGGTTTCCAAGAGTTTTGAGCATTTTAACCACGCCGTCGGCCTCGATCGCATCGGTGCCTCGACATCATCGTCGCTGCACTTGGATTCGAGCTACGACTTCGATTCGAATATGGCCGTGGTCGTGGCTGGGGATATTCCCGATCCGCGCGACCGCGAAGGCTATCTTTCGGCGCTCGAGCGTGTGCTGGTCGACGCTCATCTTGCCATGGGCGGCTCGGTGCTCACGCTGTTCACTAACAGGCGTGACATGGAGGAGCTGTACGATCGCGTCGAGCCCAAGATGGCTCGTGTGGGCCTGGAACTCAACTGCCAGCAGCGCAACTCGTCTCCTCGCCGCCTGCGCGATCGCTTTATCAACGAACCGACCTCGTCGCTCTTTGCGCTTAAGGCCTTTTGGGAAGGGTTTGACGCCAGCGGCGAGACGCTGCGCTGCGTCATCATCCCCAAGCTGCCGTTCTCGAGCCCCACAGACCCGCTCTCATGCGAGCGCAATCTGCGCGAAGACCGCGCTTGGGCGCGCTATTCGCTGCCCGAGGCCGTGCTCGAGGTCAAGCAGGCAGCCGGTCGCCTCATTCGCTCATCGACCGATTGTGGCGTACTCATCTTGGCCGACCCGCGTCTGGTGACGAAGGGCTACGGCAAGAAATTCTTAACGTCGCTGCCCACGAGCTCCTATCAGCGCATCGAGTCGGCACAAATCGGGCACTATCTACAGCTGTGGCGCGCACGCCACGAGCGGCGCCGCTAAAGCGGACAGATGAGGGATTTTGCCATATCGCACAGACGCTCTGACAGGGCGGGGTCATCCAAGATGCGGATGGCCCCGCCCGCTGCGATTACCTGGCTTAGCAGCCAGCGCTCGGAGCCGTAGCGTACATTCACTGTTGAGCTGTCCGCCCCATTGGGTTCAATCGATATGATGCCGGGCCAGTCAAGGCGCTCTGCCAAGGCGCGCGGCATGAGAAGTTTCGCGCTCCGCTCCGCCTGGGCGAGGGAGTCATGGAGGGTCGCGGGCTCCGGCGCGTGGCGCACGACGGAGTCGTCGGTCAAGACCAGGCCCTCGATTTTATCCATACGATAGGTACGCTGTTCGTCGATCGCGACATCCCAGGCAATCAGATACGTTTGGTCGCCGTTTGTTGTGATGCGCAAGGGGTCGACCAAACGCTCGCGCGCCTGCGTGTCATCCATCGAGCGATACGAGATGCGGCAGCGAACGCCGTCCCGAATGGCGCAGCTCAGCTGCTGCCAGTGCGACCCGTGGGCGACGGTGTCAAAGACGCGCTGGTTGTAGCCGAGTTCTTTGGGAAGAAGGGCGCGCCGTATTCGAGCTGCCGCTTGGGGTTCGATCCCCAATGATTCAAGTTCATGGTTGAGCACAGCGCCCTCGGCGGCACTCAGGCGCAGCGGTAGCACGCGCCCCGCATCACCGGTGAGGACCACGCACTCGCCGCGGCGTTCGCAGATAATACGTGCGCCCGATTCTCGGTCCGCAAGTGTTGAGACGATCTCGAGAATCTCGTCGAGCGATGCTCCCGTGATATCAAAGCGGCTGCAAAGCTCGTCTCGTGTCATGCCATTCTCGCCGGCGGCGTAGAGGGCCTCCATGATGTCGATGGCGCGCGAGAGTCTTTGCTCGCTGGTGAGTTTACGCACGGGCATGCTCGTGCACCGTCCTTTCGATGAGGTGATTCCACGCCCGCTTGAGAGAATCGGGGGCGACGGGCCTCATGCCATCCATGGCATGGGCCATGCAAAACGAGGCTGCGGCTTCAAAGTCGCGCACGTCAACGGTCCATGTCCAACCTGCTTCGGTGCGCATGAGTTCGCCTCGTCCGCGCGTGAGACCGCTGATCATATCGGCCCGCGCTTCACGCGCAAACGAGAACGTAGCCGCAACGGGTGGGCGGTCGGCAAAATCGAACTCAAAGAATAAGTAATCGTTGAGGTTGAAATCCGCAGGAATGGCGTAGGCTTTCGAAGGTCTCCAGGCGCGAATGATGCGGTCGCAGCGGAATGTTCTGATATTGCCGGTGGCATTGTCGAGGCCGCAGAAGTATGCCGTACCCTCGCGCTCGAACATGCCGTAGACGCAAACGGTCCGCTCGCGTTGTTCACCGCGTCCGTTTTGATACAAAAAGCGCAGCGCGCAACGCTCGGCAAAGGCACTCCATACCGCATCGACGGCGGGAGAGCGGCGGATCGGTACCTCTCCTGTCGTCGACATGCCGGTGAGGTAGGCAATCTTGGAGCGAATGTCGGCAAGCGGCGCGGCAAAGGCGGATGAGCCTGCCGCGAGCGTCTGGTCGATGGCATCGAGCAGGATGTCGGCATCGTCTGCGGTGATGAGACCGCCAGCGGCAAACGTGTGCTCGCGGTCGATCGTCCACGCGCTCTCCTCGGTTTCCTGCGCTCCGGCAGCACGAACCTCCCTGATAACAATGCCGCGTTCGAGCAGCTTGTCGCGATCGCGGCGGAACTTGCGCTTGTCTGAGTCGATATTGCCCGAGCCGTATCCCAAATCGGAATCCAGGACGATTTGCTCGGTCGTCAGCGGTTCGGGAGAACTGTTGAGTACAAAGAAAAGGTTGAGGATGCGCTGAGCCGTTTTATCGAAACCGAGCTCGGTTGCCCCCTTTTTAATTGTCGCGGTCGCGTCGCTTGCCGTCATAGAATCCTCGCATGAGAAGGTCGTTTGATGCCATGATTTTAGTCCGATATGGAGATTAGGCTATATCCCTGTCCGCTCACGGCGTTAAGATGGCCCGAATTCGGTCGTTTGCGCTCGCTCGGGGTATACTTTCGACTATATACGGTTCTAATGTGCATGCATTGGGCCTATTTGTCGGATTATGGATGTGGAGCGCACATGGCGAACACCCAGAACTATATTAACCACCTGCTGCAGAACACCGGCATTACGCCGGCGTGCAGTGAAGAAGAGCGCCTGGCTGCCGAGGATATCGCTCAGATTTTCCGCAACCACGGCTTTGACCCCGAGGTGCAGGAATTTAATGCTCCCGCGCCCAGCAGGCTGGCGCTTGCCGTTACCGGTATTCTGGCGTTTGCCGGCGCCCTGCTGATGGGCATCGGCGGCGGTATCGGCTTGGTCGGCACCTTGCTGGCCATTGTCGGTGCCGTGCTCTATGTGCTCGAGCGCACGGGGCATCCCGTGGTTTCGCGCCTGGGGAAGACCGGTGTGAGCCAAAATGTCATCGCCTATCACAAGGCCTCGGGCCCGCTTGCGTCTCCGCGCAACCGCCCGGTCGTCGTGGTGGCGCACTATGATTCTCCCCGCGCCGAGCTCCTTGCTCGCGAGCCCTACGCTCCGTATCGCGCGCTTATCGTCAAGCTCCTGCCTGTCGCCACGGTCGCACCCGCGGCTGTCGCCATCCTGCGTATCCTGCCGCTTCCCGGCGTGCTCAAGGTACTGCTGTGGGTTGTTGCGATTCTGGCCTCCCTTGTGGCACTGGCCAACGCCGCCAATATCATCTCCAACCGTTTTGTGCTTCCCTACACGTCTGGCGCGGTGTGCAACAAGTCCTCTGTTGCCGCCATGCTCGGTGTCATGGACAACGTTGCCCCCTATCAGGGCGAAAACGAGTTCCCCGACGACATTCCATTCGATACCTATTTCGGCGAGCAGAAGCGTCGCGCCGAGGAAATGGCGCGCGCGGCGGCCGAGTATGCCGCGGCCCAGCAGCAAAACGACTACGGCAACACCATTGAATATGAGGAACCTTCCTACGACGAGGACGAGTTTGGCCAGCCGGTGGCGCCTGACGATGTGCCCGAGCAGGAAGAGGCTTTTGATGGGCAGATCGATGGTTTTGAGGGTGCCTCTGCCGACGAGACGCTGATCGGCGTTATCGCGCCCGAGGCTCAAGACCAGACTGCCCAGGCCGAAGTGTCCACCGAGGAAAAGTCCACCACCGAGCCGGCGGAGGAGCCCGTGGTGGTCGAAGTTGCCGAGCCCAAGCCCAAACTCTATCGCAATGCCGCTGGCAATATCCGCTTTGGTTCGGATGCCATCCGTGCGCTTGGCATGCTGCCCGAGTCCTGCACGCTTGATTACGAAGAGGGCGAGGAGCCGACGTTTGAGCCGGAGCCTGCTCCCGTTGCACAGGAGCCTGCGCCCGCGGCGAATACGGCTGTTGCTCCCGCCGAGCCGGTCGCTGCCCCTGTTGCTGCCGCGGAGTCTGACGCAAAGCCCGTGCCCGATTCTGCAGCCGGTCTGGATATTCTGGCGCCTGCCGCTCCGGCACAGGTTGAAGACGAGACCGCCGACGAAGACTATGACGAGTATCCGCAGCGCGTGTCCTATGAGAGTGACACCGATTTCTCGGCCGAGATTCCCTCGACAACTCCCCATGCCGATATCGCTTCCGCGTTCTCCTCGATTGGTGCCAGCGCTTCTAGCTTCTTTAAGGGTGCCTTTGCGAAGGGCAAGAAGTTCGTCGATGACTTTGAGGAAAAGCGCGCCGCTGCCCGCGAGGCCGCCGAGCGGGAGGCCATCGCCCAGCAGCAGGCCGCCGAGGCCGAGCGTGAGCGTGCGGCACAGGAGTTCGAGCAGAGCGAGGCCGAGCAGTCGGAGCCTGTCGATGTCGCCGACGCCACGACGTCCTTTGATGCGCAGCAGCCGGTTGATAGCACCATGTCATTTGATGCCACGATGACGTTTGAGAAGCAGGGCACCGCAATTGCCGAGCCCCTTCCCATCTCCGATGATGCCCAGGACGCCGCCGATGATTCGGTTGCCGACGAGGCCGATTCCGTTGAGGCCAGCGCACCCGAGCAGGTCGAGGCTCCTGCTATGGAGCAGGAGTCCCCTGCGATTGACGAGGCTCCTAAGACGGATGAGTCCAGGCCTTATTCTACGCAGATCTTTACCATGCCCGTACCGAGCGACCCCGGTGCCACGGTGGCCAATGTCGCTCCCACGCAGGACGAGACAGTTGACTCCCTCATGGCGCAGATTTCGTCTCAGGTGCCTCCGCGCCAGCAAATGAATATCCCCGATCCGGCCTCCGCGCCTGCGCCCTCTTCGTCGCCGCTGGCCTCGGTCCCCGATCCGTCGCTGCCTTCGATGCAACAGGCCAACGTCGCGTCCCGCACGTCGCTGTTCGATCTTCCCGATCCCTCGGCGCAGACAAATGATCCCTTTGCGACGGCGCAGGGCCCCGAGCCCACATCGGCACCGGTCGCGACCCCCATGCCCATTTCCTCGGGCGCACAGCCGCTCGAGACCATCTCGGCTCCTGCTTCGACGGGCGCCAAGCCGCAGAAGCGTGGCCTGGGTGGCTTGTTCGGTCGCAAAAAGAAGAGCGAGCAGGACAGCATGAGCGACTGGCTGGGCGTCGAGGACGATTACGATGCCAAGAAGTCTGGCCGCGGCATTGGCTCGTGGGATAACTTCGAGGATGACGACGACGGTTGGAAGGGCGGCGCCACCTCCTCCGATGGTGCTTCTGCCGAGGATATGCTCTCGGCCGTTGCCTCCATGGGTGACGATGAGCTGCTCGGCCACGATATCTGGTTCGTCGCAACGGGCGCGTCCGATTGCGACGGCGCCGGCATGAGGGCGTTTTTGGCCTCGCATCGTGACAAGCTCCGCGGTGTGTTCTTCATCAACCTCGAGTCTATCGGTGCCGGCAGGCTTTCGGTGGTAACGGTCGAGGGCGAGCAGCAGCTGTTTAAGGGCGATCGCCGCATCATGAATCTTGTCAGCAAGGTGTGTAAGTCGTTCCACGTCGACTGCGGTGCGTTCGAGATGCCCTATGCAAAAACCGATGCATCCGCAGCGCTCGAGGCAAGCCGTCGCGCCCTTACGATCGCCGGTGTGGACGGCCCGCGCCTTGCCTGCGCTCGCACCGAGGATGACCTGCCGTACAACGTCAATCCGACCAATATCGCTACGGTGTCCGAGGTCGTGACCGAGGTCATTCGTCGTTCGTAGACAGATCCGCTAAGGAGTCAGCGTGTTTTCGTACATCAAGCGCCATTGGCCCATCTATCTGATCTTGACCCTGATCGCAATCGCATTGGGCTTTGGGGCCGCGTATGTCGTTGGCGTTAAGGGCTCGACGCCCGAGACAACAATGAACGAAGAGGTGGAGCAAGAGCAAAGTTTGGGTGCCGACGGTATTTCCGAGTCCGATCAGGCAGCCATCGATGGCGGTTCGTCATCTGCTGAATAGCCGATTCATCGTTTATGCGTAAAGCGGACGAGCCGGGAGACTGGCTCGCCCGCTTTTTCATCGTGCTAGCGCTTCCTTGTGGCTGATCTAAGGCGAGCGAACCATATGGCTGCAGTGCCTGAGGTCAGGAGCGCGGTGATACATGCGGCGATGGGAACAGATCCCGTTGTCGGCAGGTTCTGAGGCAGGACACATCGTTGGATGACGCGGTCCTCATCATGCGCCTCGAGTTTATCGCCACCGCCGTTGCGGCAAAGATCGACGCGTGCACTGTTGGCAAGTGCGGTTTGGGGCGTATAGGATGACGTTGCCTGCATATGCACGATTGCGCCTCGGGCATCCGAGTTAAGGGCCGCCTTGGCATCGTCAAGATCGTCGTGTTCGTCTTTAAGGTCATCCCGGGTCCAAGAGCCCGCCTCGGTTCTGGTCGTAAAGTCGGCGGCTACCGCACCGTATTCAAAACGGATGCCCGTGATGACGGCGTCGTCTGTAAGATCGATATCTTTCGTATCGAGCGTGACGGACTCTGCCGTCGGGATATCCGCTTTCCATAGGTGCCACCCGTCGTAATCGACGAGACGCACATCGTCGCCCAGCAGCTTTGTAACCTCTTCCGTTTCGAGCCAAGGATTGCTGTGCCCGTCGTCAAGCGTTGCATTGACCTGCTTTTCCGTATCGCTTGTTCCTGCCGGTGACGTTCGATACCACACGTTGCACAGCCCGTTTAGATCACCGACCGCAATAGGGGTTTCAACGGCAACAAGTTTCGCTGCGCCATCTTTGGCGCACTCAAGGTCGTCGGTGATGGTCAACTCGTCGACCCAGGTGCTCGACTCATTTTTGGCGTCGATGGTATAGGAGAAGGCACCTTGCGTATTGGCCCGTGCTTTGGCTCGGTTTTTTCCGTCGCCGTTGGCAACGAGTTTGCTTGTGACTGGCTGTGCAATCTCTTGGCGCTTATCGACGCTTCCCCTGATCTCGATGGGGGCATCCTTCATGGCTATGGTTTGAACTTCTCCCGTGGCCTTTACTTCAAACGTTATCTCTTCAGCAAGGTCGTAGGTACGCGGAGACATCGTTTCGCGCAGGGTGTAGGTGCCGGGTGAAAGGTGCTCAATGTGATGCGGTTTGCCGGATGAAGTCCAAGAATCGATTTCGTTGCCATTGGAGTCGCAGAGGACAAGCTCGGCGCCTGTCACTTTCTGGCCTCCGCATGCGTCGACTTTGGAGACATCGATCTTGGTGTAGTCGTTGGAAACGTCAAGGTGCATTTCGATCACGGGCGTTTGCTGGTCAGCGTACGACAACTTCACAGTATATGGGGTTGGGTTGAGCAGATAGCCTTCGGGCGCTTGTGTCTCGACGACCTCGTAGGTGGCGGTACCGCATCCCAGCGAAAGATGGTCGACTCGCGCATACCCCCGTTCGTCGGTTGTAACGGTGGCGACGGTTTCGCCATCCAGGGCGACGATGCTGTCGTCGGTTCGCACGATGTCGCCGCTAGCGCGGATGTCAAACGTGGCTCCAGCGAGGGTGCGCCCATCTACAGCATCCGTCTTAATGATTTCGATGCTTCCGGTTGCGACGTCGTCATAGAACGAGGCGACGGCGACCGGTGTCAGATTTCTGTCGGCGGGAATCGTTATCTCCAGGTCTTCTCCGCGCAGATACGGTTCCTTGGCCGATGTCTCGTGCACGTAGTATGTTCCGGGATTAAGTGATTCGGGCAGCGTGACGGCGCCGGTTGTATCGGTTGTGAAGGTATTCATTACATTGTGGGCCGGATACCAACATGTTTGCGAGACGGGCTCGTGGTGGCTGTCGAGCAGCTGGAACGTAAAGCCGGCAAGTGGTACGGTGCCGCCGGTCTGAGCATCGCGCTTTACGATTTGAAGGTGTGTCGATAGGGCGTGGTTGTCAATGATGTACTGAAGCTCGGCGCCGTCTGCGGTCTGCTCCGCCGTGATGGTCCATTCCCCTGCTTGCTTAAATCCTTCAGGGACCGTTTCTACGACCTCGCGAACGGTGTAGCCCGCGCGGTCGTAGGGAATGGCACCGTGAGCGCCGGCGGGTCGCTTGCCTGCTCCAAACCACGCTTCGGGCTGGTCTTTGGTGGAGGCAAAGCCGTAAACGTTTGTGGTCAACGTGCCGACGACTTGTTGGGAGCTATTGCTGACAACTTCAAAAACGACGCCTCCCGCCGGCTGCTCAAGGCCGGACTCATCGTTATCGCCATGGTCCTTAAACTTCGAGATTTCAAGGTCAAAGGCGATGGGGGTGTTGGGAATACGGCACTCGAGCTCAACGATGCCCGTATCTCCGAGCTGCTCGGCACCGACGGTGTAGCTCCAACAGTCGTTTGAAATCAGGTAGCCCTCGGGTGCTTTCGATTCATAGATGGTAAAGGTGCCCAGAGGAACGTCATTGAGGATCGCCCGTCCGTTTTCGTCGGTCGTAAGGGTGCGAGTCCAGCCGGGAGTTGATTGCGAGACGCAGGTGAACTCAGCGCCCGCAAGCGACGCCCCAACTTGGGCGCCGGCATCCGTGGCGGCATCGATTTTTGCAATACGCAAAGTGATGGTGCCGGGCTGCTCGTTGACGGTGACATGTCCGCCGCTGTTTTGTGTGGTGAAGGCTATTCGGTCGCCTCGAGGGATATAGCCTGCCGGGGCTTTGGTTTCGACCAGGTAATATGCCGTATTGGGCAAAAGCGTTGCTTGTGCACGCCCGTTTTCGTCCATCTGGATAGTGCCGACACGTGCATCGCTCGCACTTTCAAAGATATCGAAGGTTGCGCCACCGAGTCTGTAGGTGCCGTTACCGGCGGTGATGTCAGCCTGGGACGATTGTTTTTGGAAAGATACGGAGACGGCGGGCAAAACATAGAGCATGTCCTGGTGTCGACCCTCGCCCGAGACCGGTCCGTGATAACGCCTGGCTCGATGTGGGGCCGCCTTAATGGATCCGGACTTAGCGCTGTCGTAGAGCCAACGTGCAGCCGCTACGGCTTCGGCGTTTTCGTAAAACCTACCGCTCCTGGCAACTCCCTTGCTATTTGTATACGAATAGGTGCCGTCGGCGCGCGTGGTTCCGTTGAGCATCCACACGGCAATCTGGGTGGCGGCACGGGCGAGATCGGGCGACAGATTGTGGCCGCCAAAGGATGTACTGGAGGGGTATCCGTGACAGACGATGGCGGCAAATTCGTCATCGAGCCATGTCCAGCCCTGGTCATATGTGCGCCATGGTCCTCCCGGCTTGCTGGGACCGGGGCAGTCTTGATTCATGCAGTACGAAATCGAAGTGTCCTGTGCCTCGTATTTACCGACACCGAAGGGGCCGCAACCGTCGCTTATGGTGCGGAAATTAAGGGCGTCACTCCCGTCGACGGCGAGTGCGGCCCCTGGGGCCAGGCAGCCGATCAGAAAAAAGAGGAGCAGGAGCAGCGGACCTGTTGCGATTGCGCTGTGGACAGAGTGCGTGG
>CABVBR010000035.1 GCA_902496645.1 uncultured Collinsella sp. | reverse complement strand
TGATGAAACCCATGAAGTAAAACCTCTCAGTTGCGGGCGCGGACACGTCCAAATTGACCAGTATACGGTTATGGCGCGGACGCGGGCGTAATCCCACAAAAGCGCGACTTCATTCCCAGCAAGTTTGCATAACTTACACCTGTCGCGCAATGCCGCCCAAGATTGCCCTTCCTAATCCCTAGCGAATCGATATACTTTATTGAATTGCATTGTCGCGGCGCTAAGGGAGGGCGGCCGGTGAGCTTTATCAATACCATTCGCGAGGACATCAAGACCGTCCAGGCACAGGACCCCGCCGCGCAAAACGGCTTGGTCATTTTCCTTTCGTACCCTGGCCTGCACGCCAAGTGGAATCACGTGCCCGAGCACTGGCTCTGGGAGCACGGTCATCGCTCACTCGCCCGTGTGCTCTCGCAGATTACCCGCCATATCACCGGCGTTGAGATTCACCCCGCCGCGCAGATTGGCAAGCATTTCTTTATCGACCACGCCATGGGGGTCGTCATTGGCGAAACTACCATCGTGGGCGACAACTGCGTGCTCTACCAGGGCGTAACCCTGGGCGGCACCGGCAACGAGACCGGCAAGCGCCACCCCACGCTGGGCAACAACGTCACCGTGGGCACGGGCGCCAAGGTGCTCGGCAACATCCGCATCGGCAACAACGTCAAGATCGGCGGCAACTCGGTCGTGGTCAAGGACGTACCCGACAACTGCACCGTCGTGGGCGTGCCCGGCCGCATCATCAAGCGCAACGGCTGCCGCGTGTTCGAGGAGAGCTTCGACGCCAAGCAGCACCGCGAGTACATGCCCGACGACGCCGCCGAGCAAAGCGCCCTTAACCGTCAGGGCATCACCGAGAATGCCCGCCACGTCAAAGAGCTCGAGCAAGAGGTGGCCGAGCTCAAGGCCCTCGTCGCCAAGCTCGTGGACGAGCGCTAGGACCGCGGGCAACCGCCACAGCATAAACGCCAGCACAAAAGGCGCGCCGGGGAATCCGTCCCCGGCGCGCCTTCTTTTCGATGTGACAAAGGGACAGTCCCTTTGTCACATTATGCGAACTGGCTCAGGTAGAGGTCGGCGTAGGCGCCCTCGGCCGCCAGCAGCTCCTTGTGCGTGCCTTGCTCGATGATGTTGCCGTGATCCATGACCAGAATCAGGTCGGCATCAACGATCGTCGACAGGCGATGTGCGATCACAAAGCTCGTACGCCCGCGCATGAGCGCGTCCATAGCACGGCCGATGGCGAGCTCGGTGCGCGTGTCCACGCTCGACGTCGCCTCGTCCAGGATGAGGATCGCCGGGTTGTTGAGCAGCACGCGCGCGATGGTCAGCAGCTGGCGCTGGCCCTGGCTGATGCTCTCGGCATCGTTGGCCACGCGCGTGTCGTAGCCCCGCGGCATGGTGCGCACAAAGAAGTCGACCTGCGCGGCGCGCGCTGCCGCCACGATCTCATCGCGCGTTGCCTCGGGGCAGCCATAGGCGATGTTCTCGGCAATGGTGCCATCGAACAGCCAGGCGTCCTGCAGAACCATGCCAAACTGCTGGCGCAGCTCGCCGCGATCCATGAGGTGCGTATCCACGCCATCGAGCGTGATGCGCCCGCCGTCGATCTCGTAGAAGCGCATGAGCAGATTGATGAGCGTGGTCTTGCCCGCGCCCGTGGTTCCCACCACCGCGATCTTCTGGCCCGGCTCGGCGGTAAACGACACGTCGCGCATAAGCGGCTTGTCGGGCGCATAGCCAAAACGCACATGCTCAAAGCTAACACGGCCCTCCACCTTACCCGGCAGCTTGGCGGCATCGGCCGGCAGCGGGTCGGCGTCCATCTCGGGCTCGTCGAGCAGATCGAACACGCGCTCGGCGCTCGCCAGCGCGCTCTGCAGCGAGTTAAAGGTAAACGACAGCTGCGTCATGGGCTCGGACGCCTCGTAGATAAACTGGAAGAACGCCTGGAACACGCCGACAGTCATGTGACCGGCGACCAACATGCTGCAGCCCACAAGTGCAATCACGATCTGCGCCAAACGTCCGATAAAGCGCACCGCGGGGCCGACGGCATTGATCATAAAGTCAGCCTTAGTGCTCACGCGCGCCAACTCCTTTGAGGCCTCGTGCACCTCAGCGGAGCTCTGGCGCTCGCGGTTAAACGCGCGGATCACCAGGCGGCCCGAGTAGCCCTCCTCGACCGCGCTCGTAATCTTGGACACCCACTCCTGGCGCTCGCCCGTCACATCGTGCGTGCGGCGCGAAACGGCCTTCGTCACCAGCAGCGAAAGCGCCGTGAAGAACAAAAAGACGAGCGTGAGCGGCACGCTAAACACGAACATCACGCTCACGGCGCCCACCACGGTACCGATCGATACCAGCAGCTGCAGCAGGCCGCGCTGCATACTCTCGGACATCTTGTCCAGGTCGTTGGTCGCACGACTCACGACCTCGCCAGGGCGATGCGCGTCAAAGTAGGCGAGCGGCAGACGGTTGAGCTTTTGTGCGATGCGGTTACGCAGGCGCAGGTTGAGGCGCTCGGCGACACTCGACATCAAAAAACTCTGAAGCGCGTAGAACGAGGCGGCAGCGGTCCAAATCATAAAGTAGATGAAAATGGTCCTGCCGCAGTTTTCCCAGGTAATGCTGAAGGTGGTGTTGTTGGCAAACGCCAGCTTCATATGCCCCCACAGCTCATCGATAACGTGGGCGCTGTATGCCGGCGCGGCGGTGTTAAAGATGACGTAGAACACGATGCTCGCGAACACGATATAGAAGCGCCAATGGTCGCCGGCAGCCTCGCTCCACAGGCGACGCACCGTCGCCCAGGTGTCGCGAGGCGTCTCGTCCTCGTCCTCGTCGTCCACATCGCGCATGCGCTCCGCCTCGGCGCGAGCACGCTCGTCCTCGGCGCGCTCGTTTTCCTCATACAGCGCTTGGCGGCGGGCCTCGCGCTCAGCAGCGGCCTTGGCGGCGGCGTCCAGGTCGGACGCGGCGGCCGTTTCCTCGACTGTCTCCGCAATTGCGGCGTCATCAACGACGCCTTGCTTCTTGAGCTCCTCGGTCATGCTACTCACCTCCCTTCATCTGCGATTCCGCGATAGCGCGGTACACCTCGCAGGTTTCCATCAGCTCATCGTGCGTGCCTAGCCCCACGACCTCGCCGTCCTTGAGCACCACGATCTGATCGGCATGCAAAATCGTCGAGATACGCTGCGCGATGATGAGCACCGCGGCATCGCGCGTCTCGTCCTGCAGCGCATGACGCAGGGCCGCATCGGTCTTAAAGTCCAGGGCCGAAAAACTGTCGTCGAAGATATACAGGTCGGCGCGCTTCATGAGCGCGCGGGCAATCGCCAGGCGCTGGCGCTGGCCACCCGAGAAGTTCGTACCGCCCTGTGCCACCGGCGTGTCGAGCCCCTGGGGCTGGTCGAGCACAAACGTGCTCTGGGCGACCTCCAGCGCATGAAGCATGTCGGCCTCGGTCGCGCCCTCGTTGCCAAAGCGCAGGTTGCTCGCCACCGTGCCCGAGAACAGCCACGCCTTTTGCGGCACGTAGGCGATGCGCCCGCGGATGTCGTCTTGCGAAAGATCGCGCAGGTCGACACCGTTCAGGCGAATGGAACCCCTGGTGGCATCGTGGAAGCGCAGCAGTAACTTTGCCACCGTCGATTTACCCGAGCCCGTCGAGCCCACGATCGCCGTGGTCCGGCCGCGACGGCAGGCGAAGCTCAGGTCGCACAGTGTGTCCTCGTCAGCGTCGTCAAAACGAAACGACATGTGGTCGAACACAGCCACCGCGTCGGCCCCATCTGCGGACTCAGGCGCCCCGTCGCCCAGCGCAGCCTTGCCGTCCACAATGCTCGGCTCAATCTCGAGCACCTGCTGCGCGCGGTTGAGGCACGCCGCAGCGCGCGGAAGCGTCAGCACCACCATCTGCGCCATCATCACAAAGAACAGGATCAGAAGCGCATACTCCAGCACGGCCGAGATGCTGCCGATTTGCATGGCATGGACGCCCACGCGGTTGCCGCCCACCCACAACACCGCCACCTCGGCGATGTTCATCAAAAAGAAGCTGGAGCTGTCGAGGCCCACAAACAGGTGGTTGACCTTGATGGCATTGGCCGCGTAATCGCTAAACACCTCGTCCAGGCGCTGCTCCTCGTGGCGCTCCTTGTTAAATGCGCGAATGACGCGCACGCCCACGATGTTCTCGCGCAGCACCACGTTCATGCGGTCGATAAAGCTCTGCAGGCGCATAAAGATCGGCGCGGCGTTGGCCACGGTAAAGACCGCCGCCACCAACACGATCGCAACGACCACGCCCAGCAGCGTGCCCATAGCGGGATCGATAAACCAGGCAAAGATGATACCCGCCACAGCCAAAAACGGCACGGGCAGCACCAGCTGAATCGTCTGCAGAATCGCCTGCTGAATCACGTTGATGTCGTTGAGCGAGCGTGTGATCATCGAACCCGTTCCAAAGCGCTCAAAATCGCTGGCGGACAGCTCGAGCGACTTGTCGTAGACGGCATTGCGGATGTCGCAGGCAACATTGGCCGCCAGACGGGCCGAAAGATAGCAGCCCAGCACCGCGCCGCCGCTGGCCATGCCGGTCGCGATGAGCATATACAGGCCGTTGCGCAGGATGTAGTCGACGTCGCCCGTCGTGATGCCCGTGTTGACCATGTTTGCCAGCATCGTAGGCACCAGCAGCGTGCCGACGTTGTCTATCAACAGCACCAGCAGCGTTACCGCGATCAGACCGCGGTACGGCTTCATAAACCTCATTAAGAGTCGCATGTCTCCCCCTCGCCCTTATCGTCAGCCTCGTTCTCGGCGGCCACCTGCCGCTTAAACGCCTCGCACTCCTCGTTAAGAACATGGGAGAACTTACCGACCAAGCGCATGATCTCGCGCTGCTCCCATGGCTCGAGCGCCTCGAATGCCTGTCGCTCGGCTTTTTGTGCCGGCAACGCGTAGCGCTTGGCAAACCGCACGCCTTCTTCGGTCAGGCGCACAACCTTGTTCTTACGACTGCCCTCGGCAAACTCCAACGTCGCAAGTCCTCGCGCCGTCAGGGTCTTAATTGCCGAGTTGATGGTCTGTTTGCTGTAGAACCATTCGCTCGTCAATCGACCCACGGCAACGCTTCCGCCCGCCGCGCTGGTGTCAACGAGCATCCAGTAGGCGCAATCCGAAAGGCCGCAGGTGCGCGCGAACTCCGAATAGATGCGGTCAAGCCCGTTGAGCATCCGGTCAAAATCGACCGGGCTAACTGCGTCGTTCATCTCTCCCACCATTCGATAGTCCGAGTTTTGACTAATTGAGGTTTCAGATTAGTCCGAGTTTTGACTATCGTCAAGGGCGACTGTGCAAGACGTGTAACCTATACAACATATCGACAAAAAAGACCGCCGGCGCGGGGGCGGCGCCGGCGGTCACGCGAGAAAATCGATTGTTGGCTGCTAGGCGGCGACGGCCTCGTAGACTGTAGCACCCGAGAAACTATCGTGCAGGCTCTTGCCGCAGATCCAAGGCAGCTCGACGACCTCGCAGACCGTGTTGACCAGCTCGGAGCAGTCAGTAAAGTGGCCCTTATCGTTGAGGGCCTCGCAATCCTGAACACGCCAATAGCCATCGGTGTGCGTGATGTAGTACTCGTGATCGTCGATCGTCACAAAAGCGCGCGTCTTGGAACGCAGCAGCTTCAGAAATCCTTCGAAGTCGGTCTCGACGACATCTCCAGCCTGGAACATGATGTTACCTCCTGGCCCGGCGCCACCATGGCGCGTTGATAAACGTTGGTACTCCTTTAGTAAAACCTTTATCAGAGCTTATGCGCGCATCATTTAGGCAAGTGGTAAAAAACCGCAGGGTAGACGGGATAAAACGTTTAATCATCCCACCGGTTTGTCACATTCTGCCTGCTGTTTTATGCAAACCAACTATTCCTATTGGTAACTATCACTTTTTGAATATCACGCGCGATTACAGTTTTGGCTCGACGGGTAAGAACGGAGCATCTAAAACCAACGTCAGGAGGACACATGGAGACCATCGAAGCGCTCATCCATCGCCGCAGCTGCCGCAAATACAGCGATCGCCCCGTCGAGGCCGAAAAGCTTGCACGCATTATCGAGGCCGGACAGTACGCACCCAGTGGCATGGGACGCCAGCCGGTGACCTTTGTCGCCGTTACCGATCCCACGACCGTCGAGCGCCTCTCGCAGCTCAACGCCCAGGTCATGGGCAGCGACGGCGATCCCTTCTACGGCGCCAAGACCGTTGTCGTAGTGCTGGTCGACCGCAGCGTGACCACACATGTGGAAGATGGCTCGCTCGCCATGGGCAACCTGCTTAACGCCGCCTATGCATTGGGTGTCGATTCGTGCTGGATCCACCGCGCCCACGAGGTCTTTGATTCGCCCGAGGGCCTGGAATTGCTTGCCAGCTGGGGCCTGCCCGCCGACGGCAGCCTGCGCGGCGTGGGCAACTGCATCTTGGGCTACGCCGAAGATACGCTCCCCGAAGCAAAGCCGCGCCGAAACAATGTGGTGTATGTGAGGTAGTGTAGGAGTGTCCCCAACTGCCGGCAGAAAAGGAACGTCCCCAACTGCCGACGACGCCGATGTTTTGGCAACGCCAGCGAGCGAACCACTGTTGGCATGCGGCCCAAATTAGCTGCCCAACTCGCTAGTTAATAGGGTGGTAGAAAGTATCGACGACTGTTTGCTTTACGTTGTCCTGGTCCAGGTAGAACTCGGCGAAGGTGTCGCCCTGCTGCATGGTACCCTGAAGCGTCACCACGTCAAACGAAGTTAGGCCGTGCTCAAGCATCGTGGTTGCCAGATAGCTAAACTCATCGAGGCCCAGATTGGTCCACGTGTAGTCGCCCATGGCCTGATACAAGTTAATGAGTATGGCAGGGTTGCTCTTGGCGCTGCTGAGCACCTTAGATGCGAACGCCTGCACGTAGCTCACCTGGCGCGCCGTACGATCCAGCGAAGATGTCAAATTCGTCGTATCGCGCCACTGCACGTACTTTTCCGCTGTTGTACCAAACAGCGTGGTCTCCTGGCCCTCGACAACCGACGTGCCCGGCACGGTCTGTGTAGGCACCAGCGTCACGCCGCCGATGGAGTCATTAATGGGAGCCACGCCCTCAATATTGAGCGTGTAGTAGTAATCTACCGGGATATTATCGAGCACACGCGAAGCAGCAGCGGCCGTCAGCGCTGATGAGTTGTCGCCATCGGTGCCATAGGCAAATTGCAAGCACAGCTGCTCGGTCACCTGGCCCGAAAACGATCCGTTGGAATACGTATCCACGGGCACCATACTGTCGCGCGGAATGATAATGCCGCGGGCTTCGCCCGTATCGGTGTTGAGCGCTACGACCATAACGGTATCGGACTGGCCCTTTTGGGTTCCGTCATCGTTATTGCGGCCGTCAAAGCCGATAAACGCCACCGTGGCCATATGCTTGTTGAGCGCATACTTCTTGCCGTTATAGGTAATGGTATCGCCCTTGGCTTTAATGGCCTTTTCGGTCTTTTCCTCAATCTTCTTTTTGCCCTGGTTCACGCTGTGGTTTACGAAACCCCAGCCAGCAGCGGCAATCGCACCAATCACAAGCAGCACGATTACCAGCGTGCGGATACGACGGCGGCGCTTGATGCGCTTGATTGATTCCTTGGAGCGGCGACGGCGGTGCGGGGCCGCCTCATCAAGCGAAGGCCATTCCGTCTCATCGCCAGACTCGGCCGCAGCATCAGCATTCTTTGCCGCAGCTTCAGGTGAAGCCTCGCTTTGGGGCCGTCCGTCAGACTGGGCCTCCGGAGCATTTTCAGCCTCCCATTGAGGCTCGACGGGCTCCGCCACATCCTGAACCTGCTGCTCGGGATTGCTTACTTGATTTTCGTCGGGATCCACCGCATCGATAAAGTGCTTGCCACGGGGGTTCATGACTATTTTGTCTCCTGGTCGCTTGTTAACACACCGCTAACAATATAGCGCGAGTTGCCCTGCGAGCTATCGAGCATGCAGGTGCTCAACTGCACAATCTTACTATCTGCATCAAGTGTCACGCCGTCACGTACATTTTTGAGCAATGCGTCCGGATTACAGACCGAATTAAAGTAGTCCTGGCGAACCGCAGGATCGGCAAAGTTAAACGAGTTGAGAATGTGACGGTCGTCATATTGATAGGCCGAGACAATCTTGTACGTCAGGATATGGCCGGGCGTGTAGATATAGAACTCGGTGTTCTCGTTAAAGAAGTCCGCGTCCTCAAAGTTATGCAAGTTGTGGAACACGCCGCCGTTCACATGACCGTAAATCACCGTGACAGGGTCGCTAAAGTCGCGCGCATTGACCATCTGGCTAAACGCGGTGCCGTAGGGGTCGTACTTGCCGTCCTTGTCGTGGTCCAGATAGAACAGATCATCCGTCGTGCTCTGCAGCAAGGGCGTATTGATATCCGCACCCGGAATGTAGAGCCACGCATAAATGTCAGCGTTCTCTTGAATAAGCGGAGCGAAGTCGATGGGATTATCGGGCAGTTCTTTACCCTTCGATTCGACCTTGGTGGCGGGCTTACCCGTCGCGCTCATCTCCTCGGCACGTTGCTGCTCCAGATGGTTCATGTAGAGCACGTAGCCGCCGCAACCGACCGCGACCAGCAACAGCACGGCAATAACGCCCTTGAGTATCGTGGCGCGACGCTTTTTGCCCGAGTCGTCCACATGCTTAGCTTTCATATGCTTGCCCTGCGGCTGCTCTGCCATGGTATTTCCTCACCCTGTTAATCGGTCAAAAAAAGGACCCGCACAAGTACGGGTCCTCAAATCTTACGGTTGAAACCGTATGCGTGCTAGTTGTTCTTGCGAAGAGCAACAAAAGCGCAGGCAGCGCCAGCAGCGGCAACAGCAGCCACAGCGGCGACGGCGGTGGTGTTCACGCCGGTAGCCGGGGACTTGGCACCGTTGTCGGTGGTAGCAGTGCCAGCGGCGGTCTTCTCAGCCACGATGGTGTAGGTGGAGAGCTTGGTGACCTTGAAGGTGACGTTACCGTTATTGTCGGCGGTCAGGTTCAGGACATCCGTGGAGGTATCGTTGTGCTGAACGTAAACGGTGACCTTGGCGCCGGCGTACTCCTTACCAAGGGTGAAGGTGACGGTCAGCGGGTTGGACTCAGAAACAGTGCCGGCCACGGTCTCGGTGATCTCGAAGGAGGCGACCACGTTGGAGCCAGCCGGGGTGTTCGAGGCGTTCTTGGTGGTGGACTCGACCTTGACGTTAGCGTTGTTAACGCTGGCGGTCACGTTGTTGGCGCCGGTGGCGGTGGTGTTGGCCGGGCTCGGGGCGGCGAAAGCAGCCACGGGCAGAGCCAGGGCAAGAGCGAGAACGCTCAGTGCTGCCATGAATCTCTTCTTCATGTTAGGTACTCCTCAACTTGCAGCTTGTGGACCTTTAAGTGCCTAGTAGTATAGCCCTTTTTTGTAAATTGTGACTCATGAGTTCTATATGAAACAACGGAGCTGCTTTTTTGCTCACTCATTGTCCCCAAACAGCGACTTAGTGTGATGGTTCTGTGACTTATTGGCCTTGTGTCGCTGTCGTGACCTGTGAGCTCACGCCATTCGCGGTTGTTTCGCTTGCTTCGCTGTCACCATTCTCGCCCTCGTCCTTTTGGGCATCGGCGATTGTTGCGGCTGCGGCAACAATACCGCGCTGAGGCGCCACGCCCGTCTGGGCCTGGGCGCCCTCGACAAGTTCCGTGCCGGGATGCGCGAGCTCGGCAGACTTGAGCATCGCGCTCAATTCGACCCCGCCGCCAGCGTAGCCGAGCGCCGCAAGCGCGATCACAATGATGGCGACGACAACCGCAATGGGCACGTAGCGATGCCATCCCGCCGGATTGAGCCCGCTGCGACGAGCCGCGCCGCGGCTGATATAGCCGAGCGTTCCATCGTGCTTGAGCTTAGAGCCCACCACGCGCTTGCGCCCCCACAGCGACGACTCGGCCTGCATGGCCAGGCGGGCACTTGCCGAAGGGTAGCCGTATTTGGTGCGCTTGAACGATCCGTCGAATCCCGACGCGTGTTTGCCCCACGTCCGGGACGTCGTGCGGCGGTTGACCGGCGTCGTGCCTCGTCTAGTCCGGTTTGGTTTTGAAGTCTCCGCCATACGCCCCCGCACGCCGTAACACAATCGAAACATTACTGCTTTGGACTGTAGCACACACGTCGCATGCGGTCACGGGCACCTCGCCTAACGGTCACCGTCCTTCAGCAAGCGCCACAGGGTCGTGCGGCTTATGCCCAGCACCTCGGCAGCACGGGTCCGGTTGCCCCGAAGGTGGTCTACGACCAGCCGCGCAATGTCGCGCTCGGTATCGGCAAGCGGGCGCAAGATATACAGGTCGCTGTCGAGCGTCGGAGCGCCAAAGGTTGCGGTTTTGATGACGTCCTCCTGGGCGAGCACCTCCTCCGCCACCGTGCGCTTCGCCACACCCGACCCTACTAATATATAGAGTCGTTCCGAGACCTCGCGAAGCTGCAGATAGTTACGTGGCCAGCGATAGCAGTTGAGCGTCGAGGCGGCCTCCTCGGACATACTCGGAGCGGCAGTTCCAAAGACATCTGACAGATATGACAAATACTGCACGACCTTTTTCGATGCGCCACCCTGCTCGGCAATCGCAGGCGCCACACTTACTGCGCACGCCAAGCGCTCGGTTACAAAAGCGGCCTGATCGCTTTCGCCACCGCCCGGCATGTCGTTTGCCGTCAGAACCACATGGCAACGCGCGGCCAGCGCCGTGTCGGTCATCGTGGAGACAAGCTCGCGCAGACGCTGCGGCGAAAGTGCATGCCAACCGCCAATACAAAGGGTCAGCCTTGCCTGGAACAGCGGCGATTCCGAGCTTTTGAGCAGATGGCGCCAGCCGCGATCTGTGAGCTCGTCAAGCGCCACGGACACAAAGGGTTCGTCAGCATAAGGCCCATCCAGATAGAGGCGTTTTGCAATCTCTGCCTGGCCAGCACCCAGCTCGCCCTCCAGCATAAGGGGCACGCCGTGGGCATAGCTTTCGCAGACGGGACCGGCGACCGCAGCGGCGCCCTCGACAATGCCGTACGTGCTTGCCTCGTAGCGCGACTCGACCTCATCGGCGTTGAGCCACTCAATACCCGCATGCGCCGCCGCGCCGTGGACCTCGCGGACCACGACCACCCAAAGCGCGCCGTATTCCTTGGCGACCGGACGTACCGTGAGACTCAGGCGCATTCCAGCATGCCCCATCACCAGGCGCACGCCGTCGCCCACGCGCCCCAGGCGCTCGGCAACAAATGCCGCGACATCTTGCTCGAGCGCGGTATCATCCATGGTCGATATCACGACGCATCCATGCCCATCAATCGCCAACGCCGAGGCCCCGGCAGCAGCCAGGGCCTCGATCAAGATTTGCAGTTTGGCGTCGCTGTCCATGTCGCGCTCCTGCCTTCCGCACCGCGCCGCCACCGGCGGGCGCACAGCCGAGTGTTTCAAAATTGAACGATATTGCTCACCAAACACTATAGGGCAGAAGCCGCCGTCCTGCGAGTATATGAGTTGCCCCGCATCGCCATCCTGGCGGGGCGAAGAGCTCTTCGGGACTTATAAACCTGCGGACAAGCCATACCCGCAAGAGCTCCTATCGCTCCACCGCAGGCGTGCGGCCGCCAGCATGTGGCACGCAAATCGGCTGCCTTGCCTACCAGATTCCCAGCACGTGCTGCATTCCCAAGCTCATGCACGCAATGCCAATCCAGCAGCAAAAGCCCAACGCAATGGGTTTGCCGCCCTTTTTGACCAGCTCGACGATATCGGTATTAAAGCCAATAGCCGCCATGGCCATCACGATAAAGAACTTCGACAGCTCCTTGATGGGCGCCGTGATGGACACGGGAAGCTGAAACACCGTGGTGACCACGCTCGCCAACACAAAGAACAGGACAAACATCGGAAACGCCCGCTTAAACGAGAAGGTATTTTTGGCGTCGCCGCCGGCCTTGCGCGCCAGACGCATCTGCCAGCAAGCAAGCGCCAGCGTGATGGGAATGATTGCCAGCGTCCTGGTGAGCTTAACCACCGTGGCGCTCTCAAGCACATTGGCGCCGGGATGCATGCTGTCCCAAGCGCTCGCCGCAGCCGTTACGGACGAGGTGTCGTTGATGGCGGTACCGGCAAACAGGCCAAAGCCCTCGTTGGTCAGGCCGAGCATGCCGCCGAGCGTTGGAAACACGAGCGCCGCGATAACGTTAAACAGGAAGATGACCGAGATGGCCTGGGCGATTTCGCGATCGTCGGCATCGATGACGGGCGCGGTCGCGGCAATGGCGGAACCGCCGCAAATCGACGAACCCACGCCCACGAGCGTCGCAATCTTGCTCGGAACCTTCATGACGCGGCAGAGCACAAAAGCGATGACAAGCGAGGTCGAGATCGTCGCCACGATAATCGGCAGCGACTGGGCGCCCTTGGACAGAATCTGCGAGAGGTTCATGCCAAAGCCAAGCAGGATGACCGCATACTGCAGGATCTTTTTGGATGTATAGGTGACGCCGGCAGCGAGCGGTTCGCGACGATCCTTGGGAAAGGCAAGCGCCAGAACCATGCCGATGAGGATGGCAAATACCGGCCCGCCGACCACCTCGACCTGCTTGCCGAGCAGCGTTGCAGGGACGGCGATAACCAGACAAAACAAGACGCCTTTCCAGCGCTCGCGCGCGGCATTAGCCAGTTGCATATGGGATTCCTTCTTTCGGTCTGTTTTTTTCGACGGTTCATGATACGGCAACGAGCGGAGCACAGCGCTGCAAAAGTTCCCATCGGGTAATTGAATTAGCCCCACGGAGGGCTGATTCGCGGCATAATAAACAACTGACATATGAGTGTGAAAGAACGGTTGCGAGGCGCTATGGAAGATTCGATGCACGTCGGCGAGCAGGAAACAAGCCTACAGGACCAGTCCTATCACACCATTCGACGCAAGATCGTCTACCTGGACTATAAGCCAGGCGAAAAGCTGGGCGTCAAGCAACTTTGCGACGACTTGGACATGGGGCGCACGCCCGTGCGCGAGGCCTTGGTGCGCCTGGCACAGGAGGGCTTGGTGCGCACCGTGCCCCAGAGCGGCACCTACGTCTCGCCCATCAACCTCACCCTTGCCGAAAGCGCCTGCTACATTCGCGAGCACCTGGAAAAGCAGGTGATTGTGGAGTGCTGCGCCCGCGCCACGTCAGCCGGCATCGAACAGCTCGACCGCGCCATCGCGCTGCAGGAAAAGGCCATGGCCGAAGAGGATCGCATCGGCTTCTTTTTGAGCGACAACCTCATGCATCACATGATTTTTAGCATTGCATGCCGCAGCACCGTGTGGTCGTGGCTCGAGGCGACCAACGCCGACCTGGAGCGTTTCCGCTGGCTGCGCGCCGCCACGCAGGTTCTCGACAATCAGGACATCGTGAACGAGCACAAGCAGATTCGCCGCGCCATCGCCGGTCGCGACCCCATCGAGGCGAGCTTTTTGGTGAGCAAGCACCTGCACATGATGTTCCGCAACCAAACCGAGGTTCTCGACCAGTTCCCCGAGTACTTCGAAACCAGCAAGCTCCGCTAACCTGCCAAAACCACCACAGAGGAGGCACCTTTGTGGTGGTTTCTCCGCACAAACAGGCCCGGCTCCGTCTGACGCGGAGCCGGGGCCTAGTCGTTAGAACGGCGGGGCTCAATTATTCAACCGTAACGGTTTTTGCCAGGTTACGGGGCTGGTCGACGTCGCAGATATGACGTCGCTCAATCCCGATAACGTCGGCTCGTAATACGTATACGCCTTGCTTGAAGGGCGAGGCTCAGAAATAATCTTCATCAGTACACAGCCACAAGCCATCAGGCACTGCCCGCTGCGAGCCGAGCGACCGCCGGCACTCTCCCCGCCACCTCCTGCCGGCAAAGATAGATGATTGCACGAATAAGGGAAGGGGACATTTCGTCCTCTTCCCCCGCCTAAAATCTATTTTCGGAACCTGCCATTTAGCGCATCGGTATGGATACTGTTCAACTCATCCATGACTTGCTTATGCTGTGATCTTTGCTCAATACGATCTAGGTCATCTTGAATATCTCCACTACTAGACCTATGGGCCGAACTAGAAGAGGAGGAAAAAGCACCTTCAAAGAAACCAGCAGGATCCGCAGCGGCAGCCATTACCATTCCCCAGAAAATCAAAACGATTATTAGTTTGACAATATTCATAACAAAGGATGTTGGAAGAAGCTCTCCTATCCCTATGGGAATATAGAGAAACCAGCCAGCATATCGGCACATAGCTCCTGGTTCCACAGAAACGTTGCTGACCAGAATAAAGACCCATTGAATGATAAATAGCAACACTTGTGCATAAGACCAGATATACGAGAGCGAACAAGTGCCCACTAAGAGTAAGGGGAGCACAATAGGCAAGCCATTGAAAATCAGATAGCTAATTACAGCCCATATACCTTGGGCTTCGGCATCAAGGGTTGAATTGCCGGCCCACAACGCAGTAGCAAATAGCTCTCTTGCATCGGAGTCCATATTCAGCTGAAAGGCAAAGTACAACACTGATAATAACCCCGCAATCTGTATAAACATGCTAATGGAGTATTTCATTTTGTTAGCTTCCCATTTCATTTTGCTTACCCCCTCTTGCCCATAAAATCAGCCCAAGATGTTTCTGATAGCATACAACTGAGTCTAGCATGCTCCCTACGCTAGGCAAATGGAAAAGACTGATATCAGAAACAAAATTGGGCTACGCATTAAAGCCCTCCGGCATAACCAAGGCATCACGCAAAGCCGTTTTGCCACCATGGTTAATCTCAACCGCAGCTATTTAGCCGACATCGAAATGGGCAATCGAAACTTTGGGGTCGACACATTAACGAAAATCGTTGAAGGGTTTGGGATTACCTTTGAAGAGTTTTTCTCCGACATGTAAATAACGTCATTAGTTAACGATTTGTATTGAAACTCAGCGGCTTTCAAATTAAGTATCTGAAAAGGTGAATAGACGAGCTCTTTTCCCGCTTATGACCACACGCAAAACGACGCGTGAAAGAGACATTCGAGATGCGCAGCCAGGCAAACGCCCCTGCCGAGATACATACTTCCTTTTCGCCGTTTGGGGCAACGGACAAGTCTGCCCACAACAAAAAAGTACCCTGACTGACAAGAACAGGTCCAGCCGAGAGGAACCAAATCTCACAAAGCTCGCCCACGAGGAGGGGCGAACCACCACAATGGGGGGGCAGGCACCTTTGTGGTGGTTTCTCCGCACAAAAAGGCCCGGCTCCGTCTGATGCGGAGCCGG
>CABVBR010000034.1 GCA_902496645.1 uncultured Collinsella sp. | reverse complement strand
CGCGCTGCATTCCGTATTACAAGCAGCTGCAGGCAAAGCTCGACCGCATCGCGCTTATCTGCCGCGAGGGGCTTTCGGGCGCTCGCGTGGTTCGCGCCTTCGTGCGCGAGGAGCATGAACGTGAGCGCTTTGCCCAGGCTGCCGATGAGCAGGCGCATGTCGCCATCGCGGTGGGCAAACTCTCGTCAATCCTTAACCCTGTCACGTTTTTGGTGATGAACCTGGGCGTGTGCGCCATCCTGTGGGTGGGTGGCATCCAGGTTAACGTGGGCGAGCTCACACAGGGCCAGGTCATGGCGTTCGTCAACTACATGACGCAGACCCTGACCTCCATCGTCTATGTCGCCAACCTGGTTGTGGTCTTTACCAAGGCAAGCGCCAGCGCGTCGCGTATCAACGAGGTGCTTAATTGCGTGCCGAGCATCACCGATGACGGCAACGAGCCGGTCGCGCTGCCCGCGGCGCCTGTGATGGGCGCCGCCTCGGTCTCTGCGCTGAGCTTGAGTCACGCGAGCTTTTCCTTTGGCGCGGGCGCGGTCAACGCCGTTGATGACGTGACTCTGGAGCTGCCGCTGGGCAAAACGCTCGGCATTATCGGCGGTACGGGCAGTGGTAAGTCGACGCTCGTCTCGCTCATCCCGCGCCTGTACGACGCGGGCGTCGGCTGCGTGAGTGTGATGGGCACCGACGTGCGCGCTTGGCCGCTCGAGCAGCTGCGCCACGTGGTCGCGGCCGTCCCGCAGCGCGCATCGCTCGTGAGCGGTACGATTCGCAGCAACCTGACCTGGCGCGACGAGTCTGCGACCGACGAGGAGCTGTGGGCGGCGCTCGATATGGCGCAGGCCAGCGAGTTCGTGCACAACAAGTCGCAGGGCTTGGATGCCCCGGTCGAGGCGGGCGGCAAGAACTTCAGCGGTGGACAGCGTCAGCGCTTGACCATCGCGCGCGCTCTGGTGGGCTCGCCGCAGATCTTGATCATGGACGATTCCGCCTCGGCGCTCGACTTTAAAACCGATGCGGCGCTTCGTCATGCCATCCGCGAGCGCAGCGTGCGCGGCGCCGCCGAGGGCGGGCTGCCGCTGACGACCGTTATCGTGAGCCAGCGCGTCTCGACCGTGCGCGATGCCGATATGATCTGCGTGCTCGACCACGGCTCGGTCGCGGGCTTGGGCACACACGACGAGCTGTACGCGGGCTGCCAGCTCTACCGCGAGATCTGCCGGTCGCAGCTCCGCCGCGAGGAGCTCGAGGGCCAGCAGGGGAGCGCGGCGTCCGCCCCAACCGCCCCCGCATCCGCCTGCGCAAAGGAGGGCTGCTAGATGAATCCGTATACTTCTTCCGGTTCGGTCGCCACGATGACGGCCAATGTGTCCGGCAACGATAAGCTCAACGACCTGGGCGATGGCCCGCGTCAGCCCGGCGATCCGGAGCGCTATCCCGTAGGCGCGGTGACCCGTCGTCTGATGGGCTACGTTCGTCCGCATCGCATTTCGTTTACGGCGTCGTTTGTGAGTGCCGCCATCTCGGTGATCTTGCAGCTCTACACGCCCATCCTCATCGGCGAGGGCATCGACCTCATCGTTGCCGCCGGACAGGTGGACTTCGATGCGCTGCTGCCGCTCGTCACCAAGCTTGCGCTGGTCGTGGTTGGCGCTGCGGCGTTCCAGTGGCTGCAGGGCTACTGCGTCAACCGCTTGTCCTACGAGACGGTGCGCGACATGCGCGTGGAGGCGAGCGACAAGCTCAGCCGCATGCCGCTCAGCTTTATCGACAGCCATGCTCACGGTGACCTTATGAGCCGCGTGGTCAACGACGTCGACCAGGTGGGTGACGGCCTGCTGCAGGGCTTTACGCAGCTCTTTACCGGCGTCATCACTATCGTGGGAACGCTCGTGTTTATGCTCTCTATCAACCTAACCATGACGCTCGTGGTAGTGCTCGTCACGCCGCTTTCCATCTTTGCTGCCGGCGCCATTGCCAAGCTCTCCAACAAGAGCTTTACGGCTCAGCAGCGCATTCAGGGCCAGCTCGGCGGCCATATCGAGGAGTATGTGGGCGAGCAAAAGCTCGTGGACGCGTTTGCCTACGGACCGCGCGCTCAGCAGCGCTTCGATGCCCTCAACGCCGAGCTCTACACGGCGGGCGAGCGCGCGCAGTTTATGGGTTCGCTCTCCAATCCCGGCACGCGCTTTATCAACAATATCATCTACGCTGTGGTCGCCGTGATCGGCTGCGTGGGTGTGATTACGGGCGTGCCTGCGGCGCTCACGGTGGGCGGCGTGCAGATCTTCCTGTCTTACGCCAACCAGTACACCAAGCCGTTCAACGAGGTCACCAACGTCATCACGCAGATCCAGACGGCCTATGCCTCGGCGCGCCGCATGTTTGCGTTGCTCGATGCCCGCGAGCAGGAGCCCGACGCTGTGGATGCCATTGAGCTCGCCGCTCCGAAGGGCGAGGTCACCTTTGAGCATGTGGACTTTAGCTACGTGCCCGACCGTAAGCTGCTGCAGGACATCTGCATCGATGCCAAACTCGGCATGCGGTTTGCCCTGGTCGGTCCCACGGGCTGCGGCAAGACGACGCTCATTAACCTGCTGCTGCGCTTTTACGATATCGATGCCGGGCGCATCGTGGTCGATGGTCGCTCCTCGCGCGACTACACGCGTGAGAGCCTGCGCCGCGCCTTTGGCATGGTGCTGCAGGACACCTGGCTGTTCGAGGGCACGGTGGCCCAGAACATTGCCTACGGTTGCCCCGACGCCACGCGCGAGCAGATTATCGAGGCGGCCAAGCGCGCGCATGCGCACAAGTTTATCGTGCAGCTGCCCCAGAGCTACGACACGGTGATCGGCGAGGACGGCGGCACGTTTAGCCAGGGCCAAAAGCAGCTGCTGTGCATCGCGCGCGTCATGCTCACCGACCCGGCGATTCTGCTGCTGGACGAGGCAACCTCGAGCATCGATACGCGAACCGAGCTGCAGGTGCAGGCGGCATTCGATGAGCTCATGGCCGGCCGTACGAGCTTTGTCGTGGCGCACCGCCTGAGCACGATCCGTAACGCCGACTGCATCCTGGTCATGCGAGACGGCGAGATTATCGAGCGCGGCACGCACGACGAACTGCTCGCGGCAGGCGGCTTCTACGCCGAGCTCTACCGCAGCCAATTCGCCCAGTAAGCAGGTGCGTGGGGCAAAGTAATCAGAAGTGTTTGTCCCAAGATTATGCATTCTACCTGCGGCGTGGTGACGATTGACGGTGGTTTGTGGTGACGATTGACGACGATTTGGGACATAGGGCAGCTTAACTGTCTCAAAACGTATGCGGGAACCGCGGTACCGTCAGAAAATGCAGGAGGAAATTTGACGGTCCCGTTAATAGATTTGTGACAAGGGCATGACAGGGAGACAGGTCATTCGTCAGGTTTCTGACAGACGATACGAGTGGGACATGAAAATTGGAGCCCCTCCTGCATGCATATCCGCTGGTAAGGCCTGGCCCGGTTTTCGCCATCGCACGAGGCGACCGAGCACCCATCCAACGCCCAAGTCAAAATACTCAGTACACTGAGTGATTTCACTCACTATACTGAGTATTTTCTCAATTTGCTCAGGCTAGTTAAACAGCGTTACCTTATCGAGCAGAAAATCCTCCACGGTGCACGCCCCGGCCGCCGCCCCTCCCACGACGATCCGCTTGGCTCGCGGATACTTTTTTAGGAGCGTCGACATGCCGCTCTGGCCGGACTCTCCACCGCTTTTGACCTCGATGGCGCTCAGCGCATCATCCCTTCGCAGCACAAAGTCGACCTCTTTGACGCCTTCACGCCACCACATGACCTCAAAACCCTCTTCCGGCGCGCGCGCAAGCAGTCGTGCACCCACTGCCGATTCCACCAAATGACCCCGCCGCGCCGAATCCTCCAGCCATTCTGCTCGGCCCTTATCGCCGAGCGCCGTCATAAACGCCGTGTCATAAACCATGAGCCGCGGGGTGCTTCGGCGCTTTGCGAGCTCCTTGTCACTGAACTTGGGGATCGCCGTAACCAAACCGGCCTTGCCCAGCAGGTCCAAATACCCGGCGACCGTGACCGTGTTACCGGCATCCTGCAGCTGGCCTACCATTTTTGAATACGAAAGCTCCTGCCCCGAATAGCTCGCCGCGAGCCAAAAGAGCGCGCGCATCAGCGCCGGTTTGCGGATATTCTCCAACGAGAGAACATCGCGCGAGATTGCCGGCTCGACGATCGCATCTCGGATATAGCTTCGCCAACGGGCGTCATCGGAAACCAGCGGCGCCGCACCCGGATATCCACCGTGATAGAGATAGTCTTCAAAAGAAAAGTCAAAGGCCTCGCTGCACTCGCGATAGGACCAATGCGGCGACCGAATGAGCTCGTAACGGCCCATAAGGGATTCTTCCAAGCCCTTATGCAGCAGCAGCGACGACGATCCGGTCAACATGACCTTGAGCGGCATCCCCTCCCGGCGATCCCGGTCGTACAATCCCTTGACGACCGTGGACCAACTCTGCACCTTTTGAATCTCGTCAACAACGAAAACGGCCGGGACCTTACCTCCAGACGTGAGGTTTCTTGCCTGTTGCCACTCGATTTGCAGCCAGCTGGCATCGGGATTCACAACGTCGTCCGCATTGACCACGTGACAGGGCATGTCTGCATGGTGCAACGCCTGCATGAACATGGTCGACTTTCCCGTTTGGCGGGGCCCGATTATAAATTGCATCAACGGATTATTCGTTTCCCGCATCCTCTGGGCTATCACGGCAACTTGATGGCGCTCAAACATGTCAATCTACCTCCTTGTTTCTTAAATACTCAGTATACTGAGTAAAATCACTCAGTATACTGAGTATTTTTAGAACCGGGAGATCGAACCCGCCAACTTAACTCCCTTCAACAGCGGGTTGCCGCCGCCCCCTCCGCGAGTCGAGTTTCTGGCCCTTCGTGCTCACTCGATATATAAAAACTGCCATAGCCATATCGAAAAACCGGTATAGCCGGTCCCATCATCGAACCATCGCGAATGGGCCACAGGATTTCGCGATGGTTCGCAAGCTTTCGCGGAGATTCGCGACAAATCGAGAACTGATACGCATCTTATTGTTCATATTCAATGCCCCGATGTCTCAAAAAGTATGAATTTCTCTATGGGAATGCTAGAAATACCGCACCGTCATGAATTTTGGGGCTTGCACAGCAGGCAGCTTTGTCCATTGATGTCGCCAGCCCCGCCAATCGGCAGAAGTTGGTTTACATCTGCGTCGTTAGTACTAAGATATTCATCTAATAAATTGCATTAGTGGCTTTGGTTTTGGGGGAAACGAGGCAACGTGACTATGACGTGCTCTTTGGTGGTTAACAGCAAGAGCGGTAATACCAGGATGGTTTCGGGAGCGATCAAGCGTGCGCTGCAGGCTGCGGGCGTTGAGTTTGTCCACGCCGCGGCGTTGAGCGACGATGCGGATGCAGAGCAGGTTGCGCTCGAGGCGCAGGGTGCCAGCGCAGCCGACACGGTGCTCGTCGGTTTTTGGTGCGACAAGGGCGCATGCACGCCTTCGGTCGCGGCGTTGCTCTCTGCCTTGCACGGCAAGCGCGTTTTCCTCTTTGGTACCTGCGGCTTTGGTGCCGATCAGAGCTATTTTCAGCAGATTATCGATCGCGTGACCTCCAATTTGGCCGATGACGCCGAGCTTGCGGGTTGGGCCATGTGCCAGGGCAAGATGGGTCCCGCGGTCAAGCAGCGCTACGAGGCCATGCTCGAGCAGGATCCCGACAACGCCCGCTTTAAGATGCTGCTCGACAACTGGGTTGCCGCGAAGGACCATCCCACCAAGGAAGATATGGATAACATGGCTGCAGCCGCCAAGAAGGCCGTGCTGGGCGAGTAGGCGTGTCGCCTCGCGCTCGAGATAATACAAACGTGAAAGCCTCGAAATTCTCGAGGCTTTTTTCTTGACACGAGGGCGCCCCTTTATTGATGGAAGGCCTAATAAGCTGATTGTTCTATGCCCGGATGTGTGCGGAGTGGGATGGGATTTCCGGATGGGCGGGGATTCGGAAAATGCGTCCCGGAATTTGCCTTTGGAATGGGATGCGGTTTCCCGTTGAGGGGCTCTGTGGAAACCGCATCCCAGTTTTCGGCCGAGAAATGGGATGCCGTTTCCGGTTGAGGGCCTTGGCGGAAAGTGCGACCCGGAATTTGTGATCGGAGTGGGATGTGGTTTCCCAACGGGGGCACAAGCGGAAGCCGTATCCCACTCCGGACGTGAATTCTGGGACACGGTTCTCAGAGGATTATGGGCTGCGAACTACATGGGGCTGTCATAAAACTCCGGCAAAGGAGGGGTCGGAAATAAATGACACTTCCAGTAGTTTGTTTTAATGTGGGGGGGGTACCATTATTTTAGTTTCGCAAAAAAATCGAACCTTCTATGGGGAAGTTGCGTAGGGGGTTAGTTATAAGTATTGGATAAAACAGACTAATTTGGGGATAAATGACCACTTACGCCAAAATAAGTAGCATTTAGCGATAAAACATTGAAAAATGTGTAGCACATCGCTATGTTTTTATTACGAAAAGATTCCAAATTGGCTTATTTCGGACTCACTTTTCAAGCGCCTTGCGGTTCCTGTTGAAACTTGCTGACCTTTGGATGGGTCGAATAGGTCCTCAAGGGGTGTGAATTATCACTTTGACGGCGCGTAGACTCAAACGATTTATTGCACTTTTGAGTAGCTTGGCGTTCGCGCTTGTCATAGCCCTTGCCGTTGTTTCTTTTGTGCCTCGCGCATTTGGATACACGCCCTTTGCTGTGCTTTCGGGCTCTATGGAACCCGAGCTTCCCGTTGGCTCCATGGTGTTTGTCCGCCAGGTTGAGCCAACGGATATTGCCGTGGGCGACAATGCAACCTTTTACCGATCGGACGGCGCCGTGGTGACGCACCAGGTGTATCAGATCGACCCTGTGGCGCAGATGATCGGCACGCAGGGAATTGCGAACATAAATGCAGACGGAAGCATCATGCACGATGCCGAGCAGACGCCTTTTTCGAGTGTTATCGGCACTGTTTCTTTTTGTGTCCCTTACCTGGGCTTCGTCAACGCATATTGCACGACGATGCCTGGTTTGCTTGTTGTGGTGGCCGTTCTGGCGCTGCTGATCACGGCGTCGATAGTGCTCGATCGGATGGTTCCCGACGAGCCTGCGGGCAAGCATGCCCGCGTGCATGCGGGGGAGCGGCGTTCATAGCGGCAGGGAGAAGTGTCGGCGGCGGTAGGAGCCGTTGCCGGGGAAGACGATTCTCGAAAGGAAGAGAACGATGGAAAACAAAAAGAAAAAGCGCTACGGCATCGTTGCCGCCCTGCTGCTGCTCGTACTGGCGGCCGGCGTGGGAACGTATGCATGGCTGACGGCCCAGTCGAGCCTGACCAACAACTTCACTACCGCGGGCATAAACAAGCCCACCACCGATCCTAAAGACCCGGATAAGCCGCTTCCTGATGACAACACTAAGGTCAACGGCAATCTGACCGAGACCGAATGGGTTGCGGACTCTAAGCTCGCCCCCGGCGTGTCTGTTGCCAAGAATCCTAATGTTGGTATTGGCAAGGAATCCGAGAACGCCTATGTCTACGTTTACGTGAAGAACGAGACGGCGTCTGCCGGGGTTGCTAATTCCAAGAAGACTTACTTCACCATTAATTCTGGCTGGAAGGCCGTTGAGGCAACTACCGTTGCGAGTGAGCCGACTCATTATATCGATGGCCTTTTCGTTTATGTTGGTAATGGGACCGAAGCTACTCCGCTTATTGCCAGCAAGACTGAGGATAAGTGGACTGGTGAGCTGTTCAGCAAGGTGACCACGCCCAAGGAGACCGAGCAAAAGGATTTCGCTAATCCTGCAAAGATGGATGTTAACTGCTTCATTTACGCAGCGGATGAAACCACTGAGGGCTCTTCGGCGTCTGCTTTGGCTGCCGCCCAGGATTGGGCTAACGGCCTTAAGTAATTCCACCCACCCCATCGAGATCCCGGCCCACCCCACCCCCATTTCCGGGCCGGGATCTCATCCCCTTATCCGACGATTGGCGAACGTAATGCTCAACAATCTTTCCGACAATCAGAAACGCACCTTGGCGCTTGCCGCCATGGCGTTGCTTGCCCTGGCGTGCCTGTGCGGCACGTTGGCTTTTACCGTGGACATGGTGCCCGCGAGCAACGTCGTGTCGTTTGGCAGCGTGAAGGTACGAGTCTGCGAATTCACCCTCAACGATCAGGGTGAAGAGATTCCGTTTGAGCCTAACGAGCATGGTGACTATCCCGACACCAAGGCCACGGGTTCTGACATCAGCCGCATCGTGCGCGTGGAGAATGCCGGCGCACAGCCCGAGTATGTTCGCGCACGTCTGCGCATGACGTCGGTGGCACCCGACGGCTCGACCGCGGATGCCTCGGGCAACGTCGCCTTTAACGTGAGCGCGGGCGAGGGCTCCCCGTGGGTTGATGGCGGCGATGGATGGTTTTACTATCGCGGCCTTACCGGACGTGGTGGCGTGCTCGATTCCGGCGCCATGACCGAGAGCCTTATGGACTCTCTGCGCTTTGTGGGCGACTACCACGACGCCGCGCGTGGCGGCTCATTCAAGCTCGATATCGACGTTCAGGCCGTGCAGGCCAAAAACCAACAGGCAAACGATACCGTCCTCGACGTGCTCGACGTTGTGGGCTGGCCGGAGGCGAACTAGCCCATGAAGATCAAGAACATGAACCGGGGCGTGCTCAGCAGGCTGGTTGCCGTGGCGACAATCGCCCTTTGTTGCGTTATGGTGCTGCCGGCGGTGGCGCATGCCGAGGATGTGCCTGAGGGCCAAAAATTCCACATCAAAAGCGCGGCTGAGTTTTTGACGTGCGTGGCGCTTTCGCGCGAGCGCGACACGTCCAATTGGGAGGTCTATCTCGATAACGATATTGAGCTCGATGGTGAGGACATGGAGACCATCGTCTCGAACACGGTCAAGCACCTCTCCTTTGGCAACAAGGAGCATCCCTTCAAGGGCGTTTTCGATGGCCAGAACCACACCGTTAAAGGTCTGGACTACGCCAACAATATGTTGGACCCCGAGCGCGACACGGGCTTTTTTGCCGAGACCGACGGCGCCACCATCAAGAACTTCCTGGTCAAGGATGCCAACATTTGGGCTGACTTCCGCGGCGGCATCATCGTGGGCAAGGCCGTCAACACCAGTTTCGAAAACGTCATGGTCATGGAGAGCACGCTACACGTTACGTGCGCCAACAACATGCTCAACGTTATTACCAACGCAGGCTTTGAGGGTGGATTGATTGCCGGCGAGCTCGACGGCTGCACCCTCTACAACTGCGAGGTCCGTGGTGGCCGCGCCGTTAACAACACAACTTCGGGCGTACAGGCCATCGGCGGCGAGGGCCTGTATATGGCAGCGTTTGCCGGCTACGTTAAAAACTCGACGATTGAGTACTGCCGCGTTACGCCTACGCGCAAAGAGGATGGTTCGATTGCCGATAAGGGCATGACCGACGTTACCAATAAATACGACGTTGCCATTGGCGCCCTGGGCGGCAACAACGTGTATGCCTCGGGCTTTGTGGGCTGCATGGCGGGTAAAGCCAAGATCATCGACTGCTTCTCGACGGCGCAGTGCTACAGCTATGCCGCATCGTACGTGGGCGTCGTCTCCGTAACGCGCGCGTGGACGGGCGGCCTGGTGGGCCGTATTTTAACCGAAGAAGGCAATGAACTCGTTCGCAGCCACTTTGCGGGTGATCTGAGCTCGCGTCAGTACAATCCCATCGCCGTGATTCCCATTATTCAAAACGACGTGAACTTGGGCGGTATTGCTGCGCGCGCCAACAAGGGCGACGCGACGGTCACCGAGTGCTACTTTAAGCCGAGCGTGAGCCTAAAAGGCAACAGCCAGGGCACCGCGGCTAAGAAAAAGATTCCCTCGTTTGGTGGCGACGGCACCACCAAGGGCGACAGCTATGGTCCGTGGGACGACGAACGCTACACCACGCGTGAGCTGTGGGAGGAACACGACTACGATTTCTGCGCCGGCACCATGCGCTCGACCGCTAACGATAAATATCTGAACGGCCCGCACACCAATGAGTGGGCGATGGATTATAAGCTGAATATCCCCGTGCATGGTCAGAGCGTCAAGGCGACGATTGATTTCCCTGGCGCGGGCACCGCGACTGTTCTGGCAACCATGTTGGGCAAAGACCAGTCAACCAGCGATCCGTACACCTTTGCGGTGAGCGCTGTGCTGGCCGGAACGGCACAGGGCTTGGCCCAAGGCGATACGTCGGTGACGTTTAAGCAGGAGACCTCTGCAAAGCCCGAGGGTCTGACCAATGAAAACGGTGGCTACCGCTTTATGGGTTGGTTCCGCGAGCCCAATGTACACGTGAATCGCATTGGCCAAGACAATAGCTGGTTTGACGGCAAGACCGATGACGCTGCCGTTAAGGCTGGCAAGCGTGTCGAAGAGAACGCGAAGCACGAGACAACCTCGACCTACACTGCCGACAACGGTGAGGGGCATGCCGAGAGCGAAGGCTTCAAGGGCAATGACCTCTTTATCGCTTCATACGAGGCACAGGTGCTGTTCTACAACGTTAAGGGCGAGACGCTCAATTGGGAAGACGGCACGGCGCACAATAAGTCGACGGACTGGTACCGCTATGGCGTCGGCCTGACGCCTGCTGCCCCGGTGGATCGCGGGAACTTGTCCGACAGCGCAACGTTTATCGGCTGGACCACGCAGCCGAACGACGATAAGAGCATGAACGGCGCCTATGCTGCTATTACTTCCACCAAGTTGACCGAGCTTAAGAATGCCGGGGCATTCTATCCTGCCGGCAGCGAGATTACTGTGGTCGGTCCTACCGATTTCTATCCCGTGTACAGCGACTACGTGTCGAACATCCTGACGGAGTTTGAAGGCCACGACCCGGATGATAAAACTAAGCGCGAAGGCGTGGGTAAGACTCGTGTTAAGGTTGGGACTGCAGAAGATGGCACAAGCGCGTATACCGTGCAGGTGCTCAACGTATCCGACAAAGCTATATCCGAGGACGGCAAGCTGCCCGATGGCTATCGCTTCCTGGGCTGGTACGAAAACAAGGGAACCGAGGATGCCCCGCTCGAGGTGCGCGTAAGCCGCGACCCCAGCTATAAACTCCCTGCTGATGTCGATCTAACTGTGCCGCACACCTACATCGCCCGTTTCGAATATCGGGTGGACTATTACGTTCGCGCGTACGCGAACGATGAATACACGAAGTCGGAACTCCTTTGCTCTGTATGGAACGAGTACAAAACACCGTTTAACGATCAGGTTGGCACAAGTTATGTTCGAGAGAACGTAGTTCACTGGGGTTCCGAGCACGTTAATCATGGCGATAAGAATGCCTATAAGGGCGAGTGTGCAGAGGGGTACTACGACAACAATACGCTAATCGTGGCCCCCATGAGCGCATATTCGCATAACGTGAGAAACGATACGGGGGCGGATACCCTAAAGAATGTCCTTGTGGATACAGATTTCCCAGGTTCTGGAACGATTGACGATGAAAAGGTTCTTAATGCGTTGAAGTACACGTTTACGCCCTCTAGCGATCGTTATAGCCTGAAGTTTTGGACACTTGAGAGAGACGGCGGTCGATGGACGTATCTCAATAATCCCGTAACGGCTTCAATCAATTACACTTCGAAATACCGCATGCGTGCGATGGTGACGACGCGTGTCGATTTTTATAAGAAAGATGGCACGGTCTACAAGAAAACGACGCGTCGCTACGAGAGTAATTTGCTCCAAAAGAAGAATGGCGAAAAGGATCCCCAGTACACGTACAAGTATCCATTCATCTATACGAATGATACGGTTGATAAGAATTCCGGCGATGACAGCGACACAATTACAGATCCTAATCTGACCCTCGAGTCTTCTCCGACCGATGCGGAGATGGCGGTGACGGGCTATAAGTTCCTGGGCTGGATCTCTACGGCTGAGGTCAAGAAGGGCTCTCCCGTCTGGAACTATATCTACGATGTCAAGGACGATTCCTTCACCACGTCTGATCCGGACAAGGCCAAGCCGTATCTAGCGACAAAAGAGTCCGTGGTCACGCAGTGGCAGGACGCGTATCCCGTGTACGCGAAGTACGATGTTAGGTACACCACCAACCTGCATCGTGCCGGTTTTGATAGTACTTCCGAGGTAAATGTCCCTAAGTATGACATCACTCCCACTCTCAATGCGGATACCGATCCCGCCACGGCAACGGTGACTCCTGATATCGCAACGACGGTATACAAGTCAGGCGACGAGTTATACAAGCTGGATAAGGTCGAAATCGAACTTCCGAATGGTGAGGCTAAAGAGCTCGAATCTAACGGCGATAACTCATATTCCTATTCGGTGGAACCCGGCGGAACCTATACATTCGTGGCGTACTATTCGCCGTTGGCGGTCGTGTACCATCTCAATGCAACGGATGTGGATGGCAAGGTAGCCCAGCGGGACGATACGCTCGGCAGCCTTAAGGACGGCATCCCGCTGCCAACGTATAAGATTGGCGACATCGATGATGCAACGGGTAAATACAATGTGTTCGTCGGCTGGACGGAAACTAAGCCGGCGGCAGGCAGCGGCTATGTCGTTTGGTCGGACGGCGTTTCCATGGTGAACAAAAACACTGTGGTCAAGGCACCCATGGAGCTATACCCGGTCTACCGTGCCAGCGAGGTCATAGTCAAGTCGAATATCGACGCCAATCTGGATAACCCCGAATCCGTGCGCTCGCTTTCGCGCACCGCCTCTGGCGATCAGATTTCGCTGGAAGTTAAGGCCGCGACCGAGGTTGACGGTAGAGACGGCAAAAAGTACGACTTCGTTGGGTGGTCGCGCGATTACAAGTCCGATGACGATTACACCCTGATGACCGATGACGAGAAGTACCCCCTCGAGGGCAACGAGCCCTTTAAGAGTGTGACCTACACCGCGGTGTATAAGATCACGCCGTACAAGGTGCGCTATCACGGCGTTGACGGCTCGGTTATCTATACGGCGACGGTCGACTCGGGCGATGAGCGTGCGACGGGCGCGGGCTTCGTTCATGACGTCGATGTTCCCAAGATGGATGAGAGCGGAAAACCGGTCTATGACAAAGACGGCAATCCCGTGATGGAGCCAAAGTCCGTCGCGTACGATGCGGATGCTTATTCCAAGATCGTTGCGCTGTTCGACGAGCGGGCGGCGGCTAACGGTGACGTGCGCGAACTCTTCCTGGAGTGGCGTTATGTGCCTGCCGATGGCGTTGCGAAGTCTTGGAATGAGTTTAAGGGCGAGCCGGTCAAGGGAGACATGGATCTGTATCCCGTGACGTATCGCGTGACTGCCAACGATACATCCGTTTCTTCGAACTCCGTAATCATGACCGCGAAGCTCAAGTGGTTGCTCGATCCCACTGCTGCCAACACGGTCGATAGCGGCACCGACGAGGCCCCGTTTAAGGTCTGCTTTGCCGAGCCGTTTATGGGAACGCAGCTGACTGTTACGGTTAAGCAGGCGAGCTATGGTCCTGGTACATCCATGACGGAGGAACCCGTAAACGACAAATATGTCTCACTCTATAGCTTGGGCTCGGGCAAGGGCTCGTTCGACCTAGCCAACCGTCTGGAGTTCAAGAAGACGGGCGAAGGCGAGCAGGGCGCCGGTAACGCCGTGTTTAACTTTGACCAGACTCATGCGCTGACGATCGTTAAAAAGACTACCGACGCCAGTGCTATGGGGCAGACGTTCCGCTTTAAGGTGACGAAGACGGCAGAGGGAACCTCTCCCGAGACGCGCATGGTCGAGGTGAAAGTCAGCGAGCAACGCGACGAAAACGGTGAGACCTGGTATGTCGGCAGCGTGCAGCTTGCCGCGCCGGCGGGTGACTATACCGTCGTGGAAGACACGGCTTGGGCATGGCGCTATCAGGGTGAGCTGAGCACGCCGGGTAAGGCGCCCGGCACGTCTGCCGAGCTGAAGATTTCGTCTGCTTCGAGCGCGGGCGACACAGTGGTCACGTGCGTCAACACGCGTGCGAAGGACAAGTGGGTCGATGGTGGCTCGCATGCCAAGAACGTTTGGGATAACGGCCAGCTGAAGAAGGAGGAGGACTAGGATGACAAAGCGCAAACAGATCTTGGTCCTCCTTGCCGGCATCCTCCTTTTTGCTGGCGTCGCCGGTACCTTTGCATGGCTTTCGGTTACGGGCGTGCTGGTCAACGAGTTTGGCATCGGATCGGTGACGCCCTCGGTGGACGAGAAGCTCGACGATAATGTGAAGAGCGACGTTTCGGTTAAAAATAGCGGCTCAGCTCCGGCATACCTGCGTGTTGCGGTGGATATCTACTGGCAAGACAAAGACGGCGCACGCCTGTGGGAGGAGCCGGTTGCCGACACCAACTACACCATTGTGTGGGGCGATAAAGTCGATGCCGCCGCCACTAACAGCCCTTCATCTTGGGTTCTTGCGAGCGACGGGTTCTACTATTGGACGTCTCCTGTCGCGCCGATGGACAAGACCGGCGTGCTCATCAAGAGCGTGTCCGAGAAGAAGGCAGATGGTAAGAACCTAGTCGTCGACATCTCGACCCAGGCAATTCAGTCCACGCCCGACGACGCGGTTGCCGAGGCATGGAACTGCACGGTCAAAAATGGCGTGCTGGTGCCGCCGCACGGAGGTGCGTAAGTATGGCTTTCTCGATTCGCAAAGATGCTGCGCGTGCCGTACGTTGCGCAATCGTGGCTATTTTCTGCATTGTCGCACTCGTTGCTCCCGCCCACGCGTTTGCCGATACTCCTGCGATTGCCTATGACGGCAACGCACGCCAACTGACGGTCTCGGGGGCGACAGCCTCCTCGGGGGAGCCCGATTTGTTTCCGGCCTTTAAGGATCTAATGCCTGGCGATGCGCGCGAGCAGCAGATCGAGATTCGTGCCACAGGCGTAAAGTCCCAGGTGCGCGTATTTGTTCGCGCCGTTGTCGATCACGAGACGGCACGCCTGCTATCGCCCATTACCTTAACGGCGACGGTGGGCGATGCGTCCGCAGGCTGGCTCCAGACGGGAACGCCGGGCAGCGTGTTCGCTTATCCCACGCAGATCGCCACGTTTACGAGCGATGGCAGCACGGTGCTCAGTCTGCAGCTAAGTGTTCCGACGTCGGTGGGCAACGAGCTTGCCGACGCGAACAAGACGATCCGCTGGGAAATCACCGCCGAGGACGATGGCGAAACAATTCCTGCGCAGCCCGCTGGCTCCAAAAAGCCCAGTCTGTTTGGCTTGGCTGCGACGGGCGACAGCACGCTCACGCTGCTTTTGGTGTTGCTGACATTTGCGATCATCGCTTTTATGGCCGCGCTGTTCTTGTCCCGAAGGGATAAACGCTAGGCCCATCTTCTAAATGTTTCGCCCGCCCGGCGGCGGAATATAAGGTTTCCTGCTCTACAGTCCTGCTCGCACGGAGAGCACATTAAGTGCTCTCCGGCTCGTGCGGAACTC
>CABVBR010000033.1 GCA_902496645.1 uncultured Collinsella sp. | reverse complement strand
CATAACCAGGTCCTTGCCGCACTTGGGGCAGGCGCCCACGCGCGCATCGGCCGTAACGGCGTCGCTGATGGCGTCGCCCAGCTCCTGCGTGTGCTTGAGCAACTCGTCGAGCACGCCGGCCAGCAGCGCGCGCGAGTGCGTCACGACATGCTCTTCGGTGTCCTCGCCGCGCTCGACGCGAGTCATGTCGCCGTCGAGCTCGCTGGTCATATCGGGGCTCGTGATGCGCGGGGCAAATTGCGTCAGCGCGTCGATGATGGCGATGCCCAGCTGGCTCGGCTCAACGGGATCGTTTTTGAGATAGCGCACGGCATACAGGCGCTCGATGATGCTCGCACGCGTGGACTTGGTGCCCAGGCCGCGCTTTTCCATCTCCTGCACGAGCTTGCCCTGGCTGTAGCGCGCGGGCGGCTCGGTCTGCTTGGCCTCAAGCTTAATGTCGAACACGTCGACCGTGTCGCCCTGCTCCAGCGGCGGCATCTGCTCGTCGCGCTTGAGTCCGTACGGGTACGCCTCGCGGAAACCCGGGGTCACGAGCACATCGCCCGAAGCCACGAACGGCTCACCGTTCACGTCGAGCTCGAGCTTGGTATTCTCGATGGTCGCGGGACCCATAAGCGTCGCCAGGAAGCGGCGGGCGATGAGGTCGTAGAGCTTGCGCTGGCCGCCATCGAGCGTGGACGGATCGCCTTCGCCCGTGGGGTAGATGGGCGGGTGGTCGGTGGTCTCGACTTTGCCGCGCGTGGGCTTCATGGGGCCGGCGAGTACCTTTTTGCACACGGGCGCCAGCGCCGGGTTGATCTTTGCCAGGTCGCTCACCACGGCGCCCAGATCGAGCGTCGCAGGGTACACGGTGTTGTCGACACGCGGATAGCTGATGAGGCCCGCCATGTAGAGGGACTCGGCGATGCGCATGGTACGTGCAGGTGAGATGCCCTCGGCCGCGGCGGCAGCCTGCAGCGAGGTCGTCGCAAACGGCGTGGGCGGCTGCTGCTTGCGGGAGCGCTTGGTCACCGCGGCGACGGTTGCCGTCGTAGCGCCGTCGACGTGGCCGTACGCCGTCTCGGCAGCATCCTTGTCGGTAAAACGTGCCGTCTTGTGCGCAATCTTAAAGCGGTCATCCTCGGCAGCACCCTGAGCGGCACCCATGCCGCGAATCTGCCAATAGTCCTCGGGCACAAACGCCATGCGCTCGCGCTCGCGTTCGACCACCAGGGCAAGCGTCGGCGTCTGCACGCGGCCGGCGGAGCGCACGTTGCCAAAGCCGCCAAACTTGGCGAGCGTCAGGTAACGCGTGAGCACCGCGCCCCAAATGAGGTCGATGTGCTGGCGGCTCTCGCCGGCGTCGGCCAGATTCTGGTCGAGCGAGACAAGATTATCGAAGGCCTGCGTAATCTCGGCCTTGGTAAACGAAGAATACTGGGCGCGGGCGACCGGCAAGTCGGACGCAACCTCGCGCACCTTGTTGAGGGCGTCCGAACCGATCAGTTCGCCCTCGCGGTCGAAGTCCGTGGCGATAATGACGCTGTCGGACTTCTTGGCAAGGTTCTTGAGCGAGCGGATGAGCTCCTTCTCGGCCGGCAGCTTAATGACGGGCGCCCAGGTGAGGTAAGGCAGGCTCTCGAGCTTCCAGCCCTTGATGGAGATACCATCGGCAAGAAACGGCTTGCGCTTGGTGTCGTAGGGCGGACGTGCCAGGCCATCGGGCATATCGGCCGGCAGCATCTCGCCGTCCTCGGTGACCGAATACCAGCCCAGCTTTTTATCGAACAGCACGCTGTCGCAAAAATCGGGCGCAAGGATGTGACCGGCAAGGCCGATCGTCACGCACTCCTCGCCCTTCCACTCAAAACGGTAGATGGCGGTGTTGTACACCTTGTCCTTTTTGGGTTTGTCCGTGGACAGACGCTCGGCAATCTGACGCGCGGCGTCGTTTTTCTCGGCGATGATGAGCTTCAAAAGAGGCTCCTATCTCGTATCTCTGCGGCTACGCCCGCCCGTATGGCGGCCGACTTACGCCCTTGCTTGCTCAATCTGCCCGATGAGCCAATCGCACCAGGCATCCATGCCCTCGCCCTTGCGCGCGCTCACGGCAAACCGCGGCGCCTGCGGATTGAGGTCATCGAGTGTCTTAGTATACCTATCCATGTCAAAATCGAAAGCCGGGGCCACGTCGACCTTGTTGAGCAGCTGCGCGCCGGCGTGCTGGAAGATGCCCGGATACTTGATGGGCTTGTCGTCGCCCTCGGGCACCGAGAGAATCATGATGGACAGGTTCTCGCCCAGGTCAAAGTCGACCGGGCAGACCAGGTTACCCACGTTTTCGATAAAGATGACGTCGATGTTCTCCAGACCCACAGCCTGGTCGAAGGCATCGACAGCCTCCATGATCATGTTGCCCTCGAGGTGGCACAGACCGCCCGTGTTGATCTGGATGGCGGGCATGCCGGCTTCCTTCATGGTGATGGCGTCGACATCCGAGGCGATATCGCCCTCGATGACGGCACAGCGTAGGCCGGCCTTGTCACGCAGGCGCTCGTTGGTGCCCAGAATCGTGGTGGTCTTACCCGAGCCGGGGCTCGACAGCACATTGATCACGAAGGTGCCTGCCTCATTAAATCGCTGACGCAGCTGATCTGCCAGGCGCTCGTTGCGCGACAGGATCGGCGACGCGATATCAATCGTTTTCTCGGCCATACTTAGCGCTCCTTACTTTGGCCCCTTTATACCCCATCATTAGATGGCTAGCGGGCTAATCGTCGGGGGTTTCGATTTCGATACTTGCGATATCGAGCTCGCGGCCGTGCAGCAGGCGCACGTTGGCGCCGCCACACTGGGGGCAGCGACAATGGAAACGGTCGTGCTCAAAGACCTCGCCGCAGTCCAGGCACTCGCTTTGTGGATGGACCTCCTCCACGGCAAGCTCGCAGCCGCGCGTGAGCGGGTCCTCATCGCGAAACGTCTCCCACGCAAAGTCGAGTGCCTCGCGCACGACCTCGGTCATATCCCCGATACGAAGCGTTACCAAAACGGCGCGCGAGGCCCCCGCCCCACGCGCCGCGCGAATCACTGTATCGAGTATGCCGTTGACAATGCCAACCTCGTGCATACCGATTTACTCCTCGTCGTCCTCGTCGTCCGAGAACAGGTCCAGACGGCTCACGAACAGGCCCTCCTTGCCCTCGCGCGCGGTGATGACCACGCGAGCGATGGCGAGCGAAATCTCGTAGAGCGAGAGCAGGGCGCCATACATGAGACCCAGCGTAACGGGCGAGCCGTCGGGCGTAATCACAGCCGAACCCACGAGCAGGCCTACGTACACGTAGCGCCAGGCGCTGCGGAAGGCCGCATAGGACACGATGTGGAAAACGGACAGGTAGAAGATGATGAGCGGCAGCTCAAACGCCACACCAAAGCCGATCATAAAGAGCAGCTCCATGTTGACGTAGTTCTCCAGATCGGGCAACGCCGTAGCGACAGCCGAGGTCTCGCCGATGAGCCACTCAAAGCCCGCCGGGATGATGATGAAGTAGCAGAAGATGGCACCCAGGAAGAACAGCACCGTCGAGGCGAGCACCGTGGGCACAACCCACTTGCGCTCGTTGGGGCGCAGTGCCGGCAGGAAAAATGCCAGAATCTGCCAGATGATCATGGGCGTGCACATGACCACGGCCATCTTGATGGCAAGCGAGAAGCGCAGGCCAAAGCCGCCGAGCGTGGTGGTGATGTAAAACTTACCGTCCGGCACAAAGGAGCGGATGGGGTCCTCAAGAATATCGAGCACCACGGGCGTGGCAAAGTACAGCACGATGGCGGCGGCAAACACCGAAACGACCACGATGGTCAGGCGGCGACGGAGTTCTCCCAGGTGATCGAAGAGCGGCATGCGCGCAGGTCCGATCGGCATTACTCATCGCCTCCCTTCGGGGCGTCGGCGGCAGCAGCCTCGGCATCGTCCTCGACCTCGAGCTCGCGAGCGAGCTGGTCGACGACGGCCTTGCGCTTGCGGGGACGACGGGCGTAGAGGTCAGCCGTCGTGGGCTCTGCCGGCTCGGGCTTGGGCTCTGCAGCAGGCTCGGGCTCGACGGCAGCAGCAGGCTCTGTACCCTCGGCCTCATCAACAGCGCCTTCGCCCTCAGCAGCACCCTCGCTTGCGGCCTTCTCGGCAGCAAGACGGGCGCGACGCTCGGCAAAGGTCTCCTTCTTGGCGGGCGCTGCCGTCTCGGCGGCATCCTCGTCCGCATCGGAATCGTCGCCGGTCGCAGCAGTCTTCTTGGGCTTGACCGGGGCCGACGCGGCCTCGCTCACCGGATCGATAATCTCGGACTGAACAACGGCCGTCATCTTTTCCTGCGTCTCGCGGAACTGACGGATAGCACGGCCGATCGTGCGGCCCATCTGCGGGAGCTTATCCGGGCCAAACAGCAAAAAGCCGAAGACCACGATGATCGCGAGCTCACCCTCTCCAATACCAAACACACATACCTCCAAGGCTCGATGTGAGTCGAGCCCGCACCGCGCCATTCGGCCGGAACTCGTCTATTCATTCGGTCAAGTATAGCGCCCGGACGCCAAAACGTCCGAGCGCATCACAAACATATGCCAAACGGCACGCCCTTTTGGGGGCAAAGATTATGCAGCGGTGATCGAAATCTCCTGGTCGACGCCCAACAGCTGAACCACGCGCATCACCGGGGGCTGCACGTTGACGCAGCTAAAACGCTTACCATGATCAGCTGCGTGGTGTGCGGCGCCCACAAGCACGCCAATGCCCGTCGAATCGATGTAGCTCACCTGGGCAAAATCGAGCTCAACGGCCTCAGTGGGCTGCTCGAGCGCCAGGTCGATGGCATTGCGCAGGCTATCGGCGTTAGAGATATCGATCTCACCGGTCACCTTAATGGTGTAGAGCTCTGGCGTGGGGTTGGTGGAAATACCCAAATCCATGTATACGCTCCTTTACGTATCGAAAGTGCGGATAGTACTAGGCGCGGACTTGCGGGGCCCTACGCGTTAGGCGCGCTCGGTACGCGCAAGCTCGGCAGCGACGAGCTTGACAGCCAGCACCAGCACATCGAGCGCAGCCTCCAGGTCCTCGACCGTGGGATAGCTCGGCGCGATGCGGATGTTGGTGTCGCGCGGATCCTTGCCATAAGGCCAGGTGGCACCAGCCGGCGTGAGCTTGACGCCCAGGTCGGCACAAAGCGCGGCGACCTTCTGGGCCGAGCCCTCGGGGCCATCGAAACTCACAAAGTAGCCGCCATGGGGATGAGTCCAAGTGGCGCAACCTGTGTTGCCCAAGCCCTCGGTGAGTTTACGCTCAACGGCCTCAAAGCGCGGGCGCAGGAACTCGGCATGCTTTTTCATGTGCTCCTTGACCGCCTCGATGGTGGGAAGGAAACGCACGTGACGCAGCTGGTTGAGCTTGTCGGCGCTGATGAGGCCGGCCTTCAGGCGCTTGGAGAACTCGGCGATAACCGCGGGGCTCGCACCAATAAAGCCGATGCCGGCGCCCGGGAAGGTGATCTTGGACGTCGAGGCAAAGGCAACCACGCGATCCTCGGTGCCCGCCGCGCGAGCGAGGTCAAAGATATTTGCGAGCTCGTCGGTCTCGTCGTACAGATCGTGCACGCAGTAGGCGTTGTCCCAGAAGATGCGGAAATCGGGCGCGGCCGTGGGCATCTCGACCAGGCGGCGCACAGTGTCCTCGCTAAAGGTGATGCCCGTGGGGTTGGAATACTTGGGCACGCACCAGATGCCCTTGATGGAATCGTCGGCGGCAACCAGGCGCTCAACCTCGTCCATGTCGGGGCCGTTGTCGGTCATCGCGACGGGGACGTTCTCGATGCCCAAGTCGGCGGTGATGCCAAAGTGGCGATCGTAGCCGGGAACGGGGCACAGGAACTTGACCTTCTTGCCGTCGTGCGCGGCCTCGTAGGCGTCCCAGGGCTCGCTGCCGCACGAGCCACAGCGCCAGAACATGCCGGCGATGTCATGCTCAATCAAAAGGCTCGATGAGCCCAGTACGAGCGTCTGCTCGGCGGGGCAGCCCAGGAACTCCCCCGCTAGCTTGCGTGCCGAGGGAATGCCCTCAAAGCAGCCGTAGTTGGAGCAGTCGACGTTGCCGTCATGCAGATCGGCATCGGCATTGAGGATATCGAGCATGGGTCGAGAGATGTCAACCTGGGAGGGCGACGGCTTGCCGCGGGCCATGTCGAGCGCCAGGCCCTTGGCCTTGACCTCGGCGACCTCGGCTTTGAGCGCCTCGATGGCGGCATCGAGTTCGGTGGTTTCCATCTTCTGGTAGATCGTCTGCATGGGGTGCGACCTTTCGCGAAGCGGTACGTTGCAGTTCGTCTAAGTATAGACCGCCATCGTCGCAACGTTATGAAGCCGTGATAGATTAAGTTCATCGCAATCAATTACGAATCGCCGCGCATGCCGGCGTGGGGCGCCCAAGGAGGCACTATGGAGTACGGATCGTTTCAGGCCGAGGAATTCGGCGACTTGCAGCGCCTGGTCGACGGACTGTTTTACGACCGCCACGCCATCGACCGCCTGGATCTGATCGTACAGGCCGAAATCTTGGACCTGGCGCCCGACCTCATGGAGATCGTGAACCTTTTGCCGCCCGGCTACTACGACCGCCAGTCACTTTGCGACCAGCTCAACTCCGCCTTGGCCGCCCACGGCTGGGGCGCCGTCTACGGCACCGTGGAATAGCCCTAGTCGTTTAAGAACGTCCCCAATGACTAAAACGCCGCCTGTGATGGTATTCACAGGCGGCGTTTTCAAACTTATATGTGCCCCTACTCGTCCTTGGGCGCGGGATGCTTGCAGACCACGCTCATGTAGATCATGCCGAGCACGGCTGCGGTGACCGAACCGGCGAGAATAGCGGCCTTGGCTGCAAGAACCTCAAACTGGGCCGTCGGGAAGGCAAGGCCGCTGATGAGAATCGACATGGTAAAGCCGATACCGCCCAGAATGCCCACGCCGGCAATCATGTGCCAGTTGACATTGTGCGGCAGCTCGCAGGCCTTAAGCTTAACCAGGGCAAACGTCATACCAAAGATGCCGATCGGCTTGCCCAGCAGCATGCCAAAGTACACGCCGAGCGTCACCGGATCGGTGAGCAGCGTGCTCATGTCCACGCCCACTAAGCGAACCTGAGCGTTTACGAACGCAAAGATCGGCAGGATCACAAAGTTGACCGGCGTGGAGATCAGACGCTCCATGCGGATAAGCGGCGGGGTCACGCGGTGCATGACGCGCTCGACCTTGGTAGTCGAGACGGTAAAGTCATGCTGGCCCAGGATGTGTGCCTCGTCGTCGTAGCGGTCATCGAGCAGCGGCAGGCACTCGCCCAGCCAATCGGTGAGACTATCGAGCTTGACGCCGCACTTGGCCGGAATGGTGAAGGCCAGGATGACGCCAGCAAGCGTGGCATGTACGCCGCTCTTGAACATGCAGAACCACAACAGCAGCCCCAGTACCGAATACGGGGCAAGGCGGTAATGCTGCGTCTTGTTGAGCCACACGAGCGCGCAGGTCACAAGCGCGGCGGCGCCCAACCAAAACGGATTGGGGCTCTGACCGTAGAAGATGGCGATGGCGGCGATGGAGATCAGGTCGTCGGCGATAGCGAGCGTCGAGAAGAACACGCGCACGCCGTTGGGAACGCGGTTGCCCAAAAGCGACAGCACGCCCAGCGCAAAGGCAATATCGGTTGCCATGGGGATGGCCCAACCGTTGCGGGCGCCGGCATGGTTAAAGATCAGGTAGATGCAGGCGGGAACGACGACGCCGCCCACCGCCGCCAACATGGGAAGCATGGCCTGACGCGGATTCTTGAGCTCGCCGACCGTCATCTCGTACTTAAGCTCAATGCCCACCAACAAAAAGAAAATCGCCATGAGGAAGTCGTTGACGAAAAGCTCAACGGTGAGACCAGCCGTAAGGTTGCCCAGACCCACATACAGCGGGGTCTCCAAAAAGTGATGGATGGCCTCGTAGGCATCGGTATTGGCGCAGATGACGGCGGCGATGGCGGCGATCACCATAACCGCGGCGGAAATCGTGCCGTTCTCGGCGATGCGCTCCCAAATGTCGTGGCGCTCAAAACGCTTGCGCTCACGAACGTTGAACAGCTGCTCGGGTGCTGCCATGGGCGGCTCCTTTCACGGGATGGCTCCCGTCTTAAAAAAGCACGGCCCGCCCAAGTGGCGGCGCCGCGCTCTAACGTATTACGCTTGCATCTAGCCTACCCTGCACGACAAGCACGCAGGCGTGGCCGAAAAGCGGAACCACAGGTTGAACATTATTTGCTCAACGGCACGGGCGCGCCTGCCCAAGAGACGACGCGGCGCCGTGCACAAAAAACGACCGGAGCGCGGGGCGTCCGCGATCCGGTCGTGGCGTTCGGTCAACTAAACCTAGCAGGCGGCCATGATGGGGGCAGCGACCTGCTTCTTACGGGAGAGGACGCCCGGCATCCAGACGCCGTCGTGCTCGTCGGCAATGCCCAGGCCCTTCTGAGCGGCCTCGGTCTCGCCCTCGAGCAGGACCTGCGAGCCCTCCTCCATGATGTCGGTGATGCACAGGACGATGCCGTCGGCACCCTTCTCGGCGGCGTAGGCGCGCATGGCCTCGCGGATCTCGTCGATCATGCCGAGTGCGCGGCTCTTGTCGACGGTCTCGTACTGGCCGATGAGCAGCTTCTTGCCAGCGGGCTCGAACATCTTGATGTCGTTGCCGACCATCTCGGCTGCGGTGAAGGAGCCGGACGGACGGGTGAGGAAGACCTCCATGCCAAACTTGACCGGGTCGACGCCCACCTGCTCGCCGAGCTTGGCGGCAACGGCGCGGTCGACATCGGTGGTGGTGGGGCTCTTGAGCATGAGCGTGTCGGTCATCATGGCCGAGAGCAGCAGCTTGGCCTGGACGTCGGAAAGCTCAACGCCGAGCACGCCGGCGAGCTTGGTGACGATGGTGCAGCTGGAGCCCCAGGGCAGGCAGATGTAGTGCAGCGGGCCGGCGGTCTCGAAGTCGCCGATGCGGTGATGATCGACAACGCCAAAGACCGTGGCGTCCTTAAGGCCGGCGACGGACTGGGCAGACTCGTTGTGGTCGGTGAGGACGACGAGCTGACCGGCCTCGACGGACTCGATCACGCGGGGCTCGGCGATGCCGGCGTCGGCGAGCAGCTTGGCGGACTCGGCCGGAAGCTGACCAAGGGCGCAGGCCTCGTAGGTGTTGCCGGCATACTCAACCTGGTTGAGTAGCTGGGACAGGACGACGGCGCTCATAATGGCGTCGTTATCGGGGTTCTGGTGACCAAAGACAAGAACGTTTGCCATGGATATCCTCCACTTGATATGTGTACTTGGACGTAGCTATGGTAGCACGCCGATGCCGAGCCTTCGCAGACGGAAGGGCTACGGCATATTTTGGGGCAGGCATGGGGGCCAAGGCTGTCCCTTTTGCACCATGTTGGTGCAAAGTAACCTGGCCCCCTTGCACCAGCTATTTGCCGGCGGCGCGCAGGGCTACGTAAGCGGCACCGATGATGCCGGCGTCGTTGCCGAGCGAAGCGACCTTAATGGGCGCCTCGCGCGAGGCGGAGAGCGCGTACTGCTTAAAGTGCTCGCGGACCTTGTCGAGGTAGACATCGGCCGAAGCGGAAGCACCGCCGCCGATCAGGAACATCTCGGGATCGACCACGTTGGCAATAAGCGCCAGGGCGCGGCCGAGATAGTCGGCCATGGTATCGGCAGCTGCCAGCGCGAGCTTGTCACCCTCGCGGCAGGCCTGGAACACGTCCTTGGAATCAGAAGGCCCGGTGAGCTCGATGGGCTCGACGCCCGCCTTCTTGCACTCGGCAAGGTAGTTGCTCACCACGCCGGTGGCGCTGGAATACTGCTCCAGGTGGCCATGGCCACCGCAGCCGCAGGTGCGCTCCTCTTCGGGGTTCAGGCACATGTGGCCAATCTCGCCGCCGGCGCCTACAACGCCCGACACCACGTCGCCATTAACGATAACGCCGCCGCCCACGCCGGTACCGATGGTGACCATCACCACGTTTTGCACGCCCTTGGCGGAGCCGAGCCAGGCCTCGCCCATGGCAGCGGCGTTGGCATCGTTCTCGTACTTAACGACCGCGTCGGGGCAGTGCTCCTGAATGGCGACTCTTAGCTCGGGCAGGTTAATGGCAATGTTGGCCTTGACCTTGGCATCGCCCGATGCCGGAATGGGGCACGGAACGGCCAGGCCAATACCCGCCACAAAGGCGCGCGGAATCTGGGCCTTGGCGACCACCTGGTCGATAGCCTCGGTCACCGCGGCAAAGCCCGCGGCGTCAACGATAGGCGGCGTGGGCACGCTGGCCTTGGCCAGCAGGTTACCGTCCTCGTCGAACAGACCCTCCTTAACCGAAGTGCCGCCGACGTCGATGCCGATGTAATACTGCTTAGGTTCCATGGGAGCCCGCCTTTCTCGTTTAAACATTGCCTGTATGGTACCGCTCCCAAGGCAAAAACCTGCCAAAAAGGGGCAGGTTTGTTTTGGCAGGTTTTATCTGGGGAAGCGCGAATGGTCACTCAATAGATCGCGCAAGACCTTCCCCAAATATAAAGGCGCCGGGAGGCGGAGACTCCCGGCGCCCGTCAAAGGGACTGTGTTGTCTGTTGGACCGCACGGTCCATCGCGGCGATAACGCCGACTAGGCCTGAAGTGCCTGCAGCTGCTTGTGGATCTCGATGAGCTCCGTCGCCATGACGCGCATGGTCTCGGTACCGGCCATCTGGTCCTCGGCATGCAGCAGAATCAACGGGGCCTCGCCGTTACGCTCGCCGTTGGCCTCCTTCTTCAGAAGCCCCATGTGAACATCGTGGCCACCGTTATAGGCCTCGTCGCCCTGCTTGATAAGCTCCTCGGCGGCGTCAAAATCGCCCTCCTTGGCCTTTTGCACGGCATTGATGTACATGCTCTTGGCGGTACCGACGTAGCTGATGATCTCAAAGCAGGTCATCTGCAGTTCGTTCATATCCTCCATGCGGAGCACCTAGCCCATCACGCTGACGCAGTGGTCGATGATGCCGGCAGCGTTCATGCGGCCGTAGTCGACCATGTTGATGACCTCGACCGGGAAACGACCGGCGGCCTCCTTCTCAAAATCGCCCTTGGTGTAGCCGATCTGCGGGCCAAGCAGCAACATGTCGCACTCGCCCAGGTGATCGTGGGCCTCGTTCATGGGACGAGCCTCGACCTCAATATCCAGACCACGGTTTGCAACCTCGGCCTGCATCTTCTGGACCAGCAGGCTCGTGGACATACCGGCATTGCAGCAGAGCATGATCTTCTTCATGGTTTCCTCCTTATAACTGCGCGGCGCGCAGACGACGACTGGTTTTATTCCTTGCGGCTATTGTGCCCACCCCCTGCATCTTTACACAAGGGAGAGAGCCGCGGGCACCGGCACCGCGTACCGGTGCCCGCAACGGTGAAAGGGACGAACGTTAGGCGTTCTACTCGGCGAGAGCCTCCTGCTTGGCGATTGCCTTCTCGGAAATCTTCATAAAGGGCAGGTAGACGGCCATGCCAATGACAATCTCGAGAGCCTGCCACACGCCGGCGCGCCAGTCAAAGCCCGTAGCGAGCAGGGCATTGATGACGGGAGGCATAGTCCAGGGCACCTGGGCGATGCAGGGGCTGATGATGCCTGCGCAGGTAAGGCCATAGGTGATGCCGATGAACAGGTCGGGAAGGAGGACGAACGGGATCATGAGCGGCAGGTTGTACACGATGGGGTAACCGTAGATAACCGGCTCGTTGATGTTGAACAGACCAGGCAGGATAGCCATCTTGGAAACGGTCTCGGAAGCCTTGTTCTTGGAGAACAGGAGCGTGTCGAGCAGGAGCATGAGGGTGCAGCCCGAGCCGCCGATGAGGGCGAAGCTGTTAACGATCTGCATGTTCATGTAGTGATCGGGCTGGATGGTGCCACCGGCGGCAAAGGTAGCCATGTTGTCGACGATGAGCATGGTCAGGATCGGCTCGACGGTAGCGCCAGAGATGGTGGACTGGTGAATACCGACGCAGAACAGCAGGTTAGCAAGGGTGTAGATGAGGATAACAGCCCACGGACCGGCGTTCATGATGCTCTTGAGCGGGTTGGAGATGCACGTGGAGATGATGGCGCACAGATCGGTGCCGGCGCACACGGCAAGCAGGGCTGCGGCAAGAGCGAAGATCGCGAGGTTGAGCAGCATCGGGATCATGACGTTGAAGGAGTTGGAGACCGCGGGAGGCACGCCCTCGCCCAGCTTAACCTTGAGCTTCTCGACGCCAGAAATCTTGATGAAGAGCGAGACGGAAAGCAGGGCGATGATAATGGCCGAGAACAGACCATTAGTGCCAGTGTTGGCAGTCGAAAGGGCACCCGTGACCTCGGCGGAGGTGATCTTGTCGGTGAGCAGCGGGCTCGTGGCGGCAAGCGTGGCGGTGATCTGCTGCGGCATCATGATGACGAAAGCAGAGATGGCGACGACCACGCAAGCGAGCGGGTTATCGAAACGCTTGTTCTTAGCGAGGCTGTAGCCAATCAATCCGGCCAAGATAATGGCAGAGACGTTGAGGGTGCCCAGCGTAATTGCCGAACCCCACGTCTGAAGGTTGGCAAGGCCCGCCGCATCGAGCGGGAACAGAGGGAACACGACGTTGTTAATAAGAACCGCGATACCCGCAAGGATATAGAGCGGCGTGATGGTCGCGAAGGCGTCACGCAGGGAACGCAGGTGAACCTGGTTTCCCACCTTCGCAGAGACCTCGGCAAACTTGTCGAGGAAGCTCTTTCCGTTGTCACTGGCCATGATTGCTCCTAACTTTCAAATCCGGCCTTTTCCTATGCGCACGGTGGTCTGTCGCCCTCTGCCACCAGATGTGCCATGTGTTGCGCGCGGCGGCGCGCGGTCTGGGCGTTCGCCCGGTCGCTAATCAACCACGTGGGTCGTGGCGACCTGTTTGAGCCAAGCCGCCGACTTCTTAAGGCGGCGCTTATAGCCGTCCATAAGGTCGACCTCGACAAAGCCGTAACGATTCTTAAAGGCATTGGCCCAAGACCAGTTATCGATGACGGCCCAATAATGGTATCCGCGGCACTTGGCGCCCTCGGCAATTGCCTTGGCAACCCACTCCAGGTGCTGGCGTACAAAGTCGACGCGGTAGTCATCCTGGATGGTTCCTTCGGCGTCACGGTTCTTGTATTCGTCCATGATGCCGATGCCGTTCTCGGAAACGAACCACTCAAGATCGGGGTAGTTCTTGGCGCAGTCCATGCCAAAGTCGTAGAGGCCCTGCGGGTAGATCTCCCAGCCGCGGCTCTCGTTCATAACGGCGTCGGCCCACACGTACTCGTCGGCAAAGTGTGGCAGGCCGTACTGGTCGACCTTGCTCGCCGGCGCCTGAACGCGCGTGGGGTGGTAGTAGTTGCAGCCGAGCCAGTCGACAACACCCTGCTTGAGAATCTCTTGGTCGCCGGAACGGAACGGGAGCTTAACGCCGCCCTCGGCCAGGCTGTCGAGCACGTCGGCAGGAAGCTCGCCCTTGGTAATAAGGTCGAGCCACCAGCGATTGTTGATGCCGCTGGTCATACGCACGGCCTCAAGGTCTGCCTCGCTGGGGTTCTCCTTGGTGTAGACCGGGGTAAAGCAGTTGATCATGCCGATTTTGGCATCGGCGCGAACAGCGCCCTCGTCATAGGCGCGACGGTAGTTGGCCACGGCCAGCGCGTGCGCCAGCGAGATGTGATACTGCACGGTGCGGGCGCGACCATAGTCGTGGAGCTGCGGGAACCACACACCCTCCTGATAGCGCTGTTCGGGCTCGACGATGGGCTCGTTAAAGGTGAACCAGTACTTAATCTCCTGGCCAAACTCGTGGAAGGCGACGTCGGCGTAATGCGCGTAAGCCTCGACGACCTCACGGCTCTCCCAGCCGCCACGGTTAAAGAGGTAGGTGGGCATGTCAAAGTGGTACAAGTTGACAAACGGCTCCAGGCCGGCCTCGCGAGAGGCGCGGAACAGCTCGTGATACCACGCAGCGCCCTCCTCGTTGAGGTTGCCGTCGGCATCGAGCAGACGGCTCCACTGGATGGAAGTGCGATAGGTATTCAGGCCCAAGTCCTTCAAAATGCGAAAGTCTTCCTGGTACTTGGCCATAAAGTCATTGCCGGCATAAGAGCCAACGCAGTTGTAAAACGAACCCAGATCCTGGATGGACCAGGTGTCCCACAGGTTCTCGAGCTTGCCGCCCTGGTTCCACTGACCCTCAGTCTGTGGGCCGGACATAGCAGCGCCAAAGAAGAAGTCACGGGGCAGCTGATACTGAGCCATCAAAGTCCTCGCTTTCGTGTCTAGAGCTTTCGGTTGGAGACGGGCTTGCTTTGGCAGGCAATCCGGCGCGGGCGCGCACCAGGTATCTGGATACCCTGCCCGCCAAAACAAATCCGTCCCCAAACAGCACAAGCAAACGCCAATGCATCTCGCTTGTTGTCTGTAACTATAGCGCTCTAATTTATTATGTAAAGCGTCTTTTTTATTTTTATTTATCGAACTTCTTTGATGAAAGCCCTATGGATGCTTTTTAAGTAGGTATACTCTCTTTATATCAACGCAAATATGAAGGGAGGATTGCATGATTCCCAAATACGAGGCGATAGCTGCAGATATCCGTCGAAGCATCGAGGACGGCGCTCTTAAACCGGGCGACAAGCTACCCACCGTCGTTGAGTTCTGCGAGCTCTATAGCGTTTCCAAGATCACCGTCAAGCGCGCGATCGAGCAGATCACCGAGGAGGGTCTTGTTACCAGCCGTCGCGGGTCGGGCACCTACGTTAAGGACACGGCGGGTCTTCCCGACCAGGCGTTTTTCCAGGGCAAAAACGACCGCGCCCAGGGCTTTTCGTATGAGCACCGCGGGGAGAAGGTGACCTCGGTGGTCTACGATTTCTCGATTGTCAATCCACCAGCGGACGTCGCAACTCAGCTGGGAATTGCCGAGGACGACTTTGCCTATCACATCGTGCGCGTGCGCCAGGTCGACGAGAAGCCCATCGTCATCGAGTACACCTACATGCCTCTCGAGCTGATACCGGGCCTTAAAAAGAAGGACCTATACGGATCGGTCTATAGCTTTATCCGCGAGCAATGCGGGCTGAAGATTTCGAGCTTCCACCGCACCATCCGCGCCGTGGCGGCAACCGAGGAAGAGGCCGAGCGTCTGGGCACCAAACCCGGCGCTCCCCTGCTCGAACTCAACCAGATTGGCTTTTTGGATAGCGGCAACGCCTTTGAGTACTCGATTTCGCGCAACGTCGGCGACCGCTTTGAGCTGCACAACGTAACGTTGGCATAGGTTTTTGTAGTCATGCGGGCGCTCGTTATGACTCGATTAGAGCGGGCGGTCGCGCAACACCATGGGAGTATGAACATGTCCGATTTGATTAAACTGACGCCGATTTTCCACGAGAAGATCTGGGGCGGCCGCCAGCTCGAAACCGTATTTGGTTACGACATTCCCGAGGGTCCCATCGGTGAGTGTTGGGCTATCTCGGCCCACCCCAACGGCGACTGCCAGATCGCGGAGGGCCCGTATGCCGGCCACACACTGTCGTGGCTGTGGGCCGAGCACCGCGAGCTCTTTGGCAACTGCGAGGGCAAGGAGTTCCCGCTGCTCATCAAGATTCTGGACGCCAAGGACGACCTTTCGATCCAGATTCACCCCAACGACGAGTACGCCGCCGAGCACGAGAACGGAAGCCTGGGCAAGACCGAGT
>CABVBR010000032.1 GCA_902496645.1 uncultured Collinsella sp. | reverse complement strand
ACATTGAACAGGAGACCAAGGCCGGGCGCACGATTCACCTGCCCGATCTGGCAGCTTCGTTTGAGGCAGCTGTCTTTGACGTGCAGTACAAGAAAGCCAAAAACGCATTGCACGCTACCAGATGCAAGGAATACTGCATCGGTGGCGGCGTCTCGGCCAACCCGCATCTGCGCGAGATGATGATCAAGAAGCTTGGACGTCAGGGGATTCGCGTAACGGTGCCGCCCTTGTCTGCCTGTACCGATAACGCAGCCATGATCGCGGAGGTCGCCCGCCGTAAATTCGACCGAGGTGAAATCTCGCCGTTCGACGTCGACGCCGATCCAAATATGACGCTGTAGCTGGTACGGCGCGGTCCCCGGACGGAGGGGCCGGATATAAGGTTTATCGCGAGTTCCGCACGCAAAGAAGGCCACTTAATGTGGCCTTCGTCTTGCGCAGGACTGTCCGAGCAGCAGATGTTACCCTGCGCCCTCCCGCCATCGTTGGGGACTGCCCGAGCAGGGAATCTTACATTCCGCGCCGCCCGGACAGACGTTTCAGTTATGAGCGACCCGCTACTTGATCTTGGTCGTACCCGGTGCCAGGTTGGGGTCGGTCTCGTTGGCCTCGGTCTGGAAGTGCTCCGTATAGACGTTCTTGCCGTCGCGGAACATCTCGTAGTACTGCATCTTGGCGTAATCCTCACGCGCCTTGGTGGCGGCTGCTGCGGCGGCGTCGTCACCGGTGACGTTGGAGGAGAGCGCCCAGCGCAGGCTGGCGTCCTCGTAGCCGACCGAGTTGATGGCGGGCAGCGACTCGCGCAGCGTCATGTGCGCTTTCTGGTAGTCGGTCAGCGGTGCACCGATCAGCTGCATCAGCTGGGTGGACAGGTAGTTGGTGGACAGGTCGTCGACCTCACTCGTCTGGTCGCAGCCGGCAACGTCGTAGTTGGCCCAAATGATGTAGTCAGTCTGCCACAAGCGCTCCTGGTGGGTGGCGTCGTCCTCGTCGGTAAACCACTTGTCGTTGAACTTGGACGGGAAGAACGGCTGGTGGTCGCCCCAGAACACCACGACCACCTTACGGTCGAGCTTGCTCAGGGCGTTGAGGAAGTAGCGCAGCGCCTGGTCGGACTGCTCGATGCACGAGACATACTCGTCGACATCGGACAGCGTGCCGTCCTCGACGGTCTTGGTGTCCAGGTCGGTCGTGTCGATATTCAGATGCATCTGCTTGTCGGCCGGCAGCAGGCCCGTGTCGTAGCCCGAGTGGTTCTGCATGGTCACGTCGAAGATAAACTGCGGATCGGCGTTCTGGTCGAGCAGCTCAAGAATCTTGTCGTAGGTCGCCTGGTCGGTCACCATACCGCGCAGGGTGTCGGCTCCCTGGAAGTCGTTGATGGACAGGAACTGGTCAAAGCCAAAGTCCTTGTAGACGTTCTCGCGGTTCCAGTTGGTCGCGTGGTTGGGGTGCATGGCGGTGGTGGAATAGCCGAGCGACTTGAACTGCTCTGCCAGGTTCCCGGTCGTCTCCATGTTGTAGATGGTGTACGGATACACGCCCGAGCCCAGGTTGGCCATGGAGTTGCCGGTCATAAACTCAAACTCGGTATTGGCGGTGCCGCCGCCGTAGGCGCTCACGTAGAGCTTGCCGCGGCTGAGGCAGTTGGACAGGTTCTTAAAGTACTGCGGGCCTTCGTAGCCGGCGCGCATGTTCTGGTAGATCGAAAGGTCTGAGAAGGTCTCGTTCATGATGGCGATGACCGTGGGCTTCTCGCTATCGAACTGCTCCTTTGCGGCGGCGCGCTCGTCGCTCTTGGCCGCGTCGGACTTGTCGTAGGCCTTGGTGTACTTTTTGAGCGTGGCCTTGGCATCGTCGACGGAGTAGTCGGCGGGTTTGGGCGGCTTGATGGACTGCGCTGCGCTAATGAAAGCGGGCAGGTATCCCTCGCGCCAGTAGCTCTCGAGCGGACGCCAGGTGTAGACGGTGATGCCGAGGGTGTTGTAGTAGTCGATAAGCGTGACGTGCGCGGTCACGCCGCCCAGGCACAGCACCGCCACGAGCAGGTTGGTGAGCAGCATGCGCTTGGCGTTGGCGGCGCCCTTCTGACGGTGCGGTGCCACCAGGCCGGCGTACTCGCATAGCAGCATGGCGATGGCGGTAAAGCCCATGGACAGCACGCAGAACAGCGAGATCGAGAAGGTGTAGCCGGTGCCGGCGACCGCAGCGGCGGTGGAGATGGCCGAAAGGTCGCCCGGCTGGATGGGCATGGATTTAAACGTGATGACGAAGAACTCGGCAATGCCCAGGACAAATAGGGCAAAGGCCAGGACCGCGGGAGCTGCGCCGTGGCGCTGGAACAGGAAGAACAGGCCGACCATGAGCGTGGTGATGATGACCCACTCGAGCAGGATGCATAGGGGGTAGACCCAGGTAAAGTCGTGGTTGGATGAGACCTCCATGCCCAGCAGCGCAAAAACGCCGGCGAGCAGCAGGCACAGGACGGCGGCGACGAGCGGTTTGCCCACAAAGGCGCCGCGCAGGCGGGCGAGCTTGCCGGTGGGGGCGGGGGCGTCGGGCTTGGCGAACGCAAAGACGCGCGGGGCGATGCGGTCGCGGGCGATGCTGGCCCAAGCGCAGCCGGTGAGGATGGCGTTGGTCAGGATGAGCATCACAAAGGCGAGCGGCTCGTTTTGCGCGACGAGGCCAATGGCGCCCCAGACGGTCAAAAAGAGCTGGAACAGGCCAAAGGCGACGCTCCAGGCGAAGGCGCCCTTGGTGACGGTGCCCGACTGAGCGCGAATGGCCTTGGCCTCGCGCAAAACAAGGCAGACGGTCGCCGCAAGACCGACGAGCGAGATGGCGGCAGCGAACATGCTGAGACTCCTCACAAACTAAAACCTACGAAAGCGGGGATTTACCCGATTGTTACCAAGATATGCGCTGCAATTGGTGGCTGCGCACAACAACCAGCCATATTAACGCGCACGTGCGGCGGTGTGGCGCAATGTAGTGGCGACCTGCGCGATAATGGACGGGAATTACACGGAAACGTAAAGGCTTCTTAAAGAAATGGCGAGGGTAGAGCTATGGGTGAGCAGGTTTGTATGACGGGCGCCGAGTACTGCGACGGAGCTGCGGTCGTGGATACGTGCGGCTATCCGGTCGAGACTACGGGCAACGCGGTGCTAGACATCTTGGAGCATCGCTCGTCTACGCGTGCCTTCGCGCGTGACGACAACGACCGTCCCGTGGCGGTGACCGACGAGCAGCGGGCGGCGATTTTGCATGCGGCGAGCCGTGCGCCGTCGGCAGGCGCCATGATGATGTATTCCATCGTGAGCATCCGCGAGCATGCCACGCTCGACCGCCTGGCCGACCTGTGCGACCACCAGCCCATGATCGCCAAGGCGCCCTGGGCACTTATATTTGTGGTCGATTATGCCAAGTGGATCGATCTGTTTGAGCACGTGGGCTGCTTTGAGCCCGAGTTTGTCGAGCGCACGGGCAAGGCGCCCCGCCGCGTGCCGGGTTTGGGCGACTTTGCCATCGCGGCCCAGGACGCCGTGATCGCCGCGCAAAACGCCGTGGTTGCCGCCGAGGCCCTGGGGCTGGGGAGCTGCTACATTGGCGATATCGTCGAGAATGCCGAGGAAGTTGCCGAGCTGCTCGATCTGCCGCCCTATACCATGCCGCTGTCGATGCTCATCATCGGCACGCCCCGTAAGGAGCGCCCGGCAATCGCACACCCCGTGGTGAACCTGGTGCACGAGGAGCGCTACTGCCGCGCCGATGCTGCGACCATGGACGCGCAGGTGGCCGAGATGGACGCGATGTTCCGTCCGCATGCCCGCGAGGTGGGGGAGCGCGTCGTGGATATCTACACCCGCAAGCACACGAGTCCCTTTATGGCCGAGATGAGCCGTTCCATGGAGTGGTGGTTCAAAAACTGGCTCGGCAAGTAGCCAATGCGACAAAGGGACAGTCCCTTTGTCACATTCCATATCGCCGCGGTGGCCTAAAGGCCGTATAAATGTTTATCTAGCTGGGAAAACAGTGCCATTCAAACATGGGCCGATTACCTATAATTCCTTCGAACATTAAAGTTGGGAGGAAACCGGCTTATGGAACAAAAGGCCAAGGAGGCAGCCTCGCACGCTGCGATTCCTGTGAGCATCTCGGCGATGCTCGTCACGCTGGGCGTGGTGTATGGCGATATCGGCACCAGCCCTATGTATGTAACTAAGGCACTCGTTGCCGGCAACGGCGGCATCGGAAGCGTCACGGAGGAGTTCGTGCTCGGCGCGCTCTCCCTTGTCGTGTGGACGGTCACGCTGCTGACGACCGTCAAGTACGTGCTGATCTCGCTGCGCGCCGACAACCACGGCGAGGGCGGTATCTTTGCCCTGTACAGCCTGGTCAAGCGCTGCGGCAAGTGGCTTATCATCCCCGCCATGCTGGGCGGCGCCGCGCTGCTCGCCGACGGCATCCTGACGCCGGCCGTTACCGTTACCACGGCCATCGAGGGCCTGCGCACCATCCCGGCGGTCCATGCTGTGTTGGGTGACGATCAGGGCCGTGTCGTGGCCATCACGCTTGCCATCATCATCGCGCTCTTCTTGGTGCAACGTATCGGTACAGCCAAGATCGGTCACGCCTTTGGCCCCATCATGACGCTGTGGTTCCTGTTCTTGGGCGGCACGGGTCTGTTCTTTGTCTTCCAGCACCCCGCGGTGCTGCTGTGCCTCAACCCGCTGCGCGGCATCGGCTTTTTGTTGAGCCCCAACAACCACGCGGGCATCATGATCCTGGGCAGCTGCTTCCTTGCCACCACCGGTGCCGAGGCGCTCTATTCCGACATGGGTCATGTGGGCCGCGGCAACATCTACGCCACCTGGCCGTTCGTTAAGTGCTGTCTGCTGCTTTCCTATATGGGCCAGGGCGCTTGGCTTATCAACAACGCCGCCAACCCCGAGCTCATGGGTATCGCCGACCTCAACCCCTTCTACCAGATGCTCACCCCGGGCCTGCGTCCCTTTGCCGTCGGCCTTTCCACCGTCGCGGCCATCATTGCCTCGCAGGCGCTCATAACCGGCGCATTCTCGCTGGTGTCCGAGGCCAGCCGCCTGGACCTTATGCCGCACATGCAGGTCTTCTACCCTGCCGAGACAAAGGGCCAGCTCTATATTCCCATGGTCAACAACGTCATGCTCGTTGGCTGCGTCATCGTGGTGCTGCTGTTCCAGAACTCGGCGCATATGGAAGCCGCCTACGGCCTTGCCATTACGCTGACTATGATGTGCACCACGCTGCTGCTCTTCTTCTACCTGCATGAGGAGCGCAAACTCAAGGTTGCTCCGTGGATCTTCGCGGCCTTCTTCCTTTTGCTCGAAGGCTTCTTCTTCGTGAGCTCACTCACCAAGTTCTTCCACGGCGGCTACTTCACCATCCTCATGGCTGCACTCATCATGGGCATTATGGTGTGCTGGTACAACGGCACGGCGGTCGAACAGCGCCAGTTTACGCTGCTGCCGCTGCGCAGCTATCTGCCGCAGCTCAAGCGCCTGCGCGACGACGACCGTTACGAGCGCATGAGCGACAACATCGTGTACCTGACCAAGGACACCCATACCGACTACATCGACCGTGATATCGTCTACTCGATCTTGGACAAGCATCCCAAGCGCGCTCGCGCCTGGTGGTTCGTGAACGTCGAGACCATGGACGAGCCGCATACCTTTGCCTATTCGGTCGAGACGTTCGGCACCGACTATGTTTTCCGCGTGCATCTGTACCTGGGCTACAAGATTAACCAACGCGTCAACGCCTACCTGCGCCAAGTTGTTCAGGACCTGGCTGCCACCGGCGAGCTGCCGTCGCAGACGCACGACTACTCGGTCTATAAGGATCCGGGCAACATTGGCACGTTCAAGTTCGTCATGATCCGCAAGCTGCTGGCGCCCGAAAGCGACGTGGAGCCGAGCGAGCGCACGGCCATCACGCTCAAGTACATCATCCGCCGCGCCGCCGGCACGCCCGCGCGCTGGTACGGCCTGGAGAACTCCAACGTGAGCTTTGAGTACGTGCCGCTGTTCACCAAGTTTAAGGCCGTGAATAAGATGCAGCGCCTGGCTCCCAACGAGCGACCGTAGTCGACGCTCGAGGTTTGTCTGCGAACGGGCGGGCTTGTAATGACGGAGATTGAGTCCTGGGAGGAAACCATGGATGCAAAGGTGCTTGACGGTTGCGATCTTGCTGCCGAGCTGGTGCGTGAGGCGCGCGTCGACGCCGCCGAAGATCGGTTCTTTACGAATCGTGCCAACATGGACATGGCCGACCGTGTGATCTCGATCGTGGTGACGCTGCTTGTCGCGGCGTGCGTGTGCGCACTGCTCGCGCACATGCTGTTTGTCTAACGATCGCAGACTGCAAAGGCTATACACTTGGAACCACCACAAGGGGAAACCACCACAAAGGTGCCTGTCCCCTTTGTGGTGGTTTTTGTTTTTGAGAGAGGGGCGGGACGCTGATGGACGTCCGTACGGACGGCGATATTGCCGATAGCTTTTGGTGGCGGCGCACAACGCTGACGCGCCGCACTCCTCTGTATGACGCCTGCGTATCGGTGGGGCTGCTGGTCGCGGCGACGATTGTGGGCGCGCTGCTCGACCATCCGGGTCTCGCGCCGAGCATCATGATCGTCTATGTGTTCGCCGTTCAGCTGTGCGCATTCTTTACCTGGAGTCGCCTGTATTGCTTGCTGAGCTCGGCTGCCGCCGTGGCGCTCTACAACTTCTTGTTTGTCGACCCGCGCTACTCGCTGTCGCTTATCGACCGCGGCTATCCCGGCATGTTCTTCATCATGTTCGTGGTTTCGCTTGTGTCGAGCTCGATTGCGTTGGCCCTGCGCCGCGCCTTGGCACAGGCTGCCGCCAGCGACCGCCGCACGCATATGGTGCTCGAGACCAACCGCATGCTGCAGCGGTGCGCCGATCAGCATCAGATCGTTCACGCCATGGCCACGCAGCTGGCGCGTCTTTCGGGCTGTCCGGTCGTGTGGTACAGCGCCGACGCCGAGGGCGATGACCTGCTGCCGCGTGCGACGTACACGGCCGTGGGCGATGCGGCGCCGGTGCACGAGCTGGCGCCGCAGATGCCGCCGCGGCTCTCGGCGTCCGCCTATGTGGGAACGCCGCTCGACGCCACGTTTGGCGGCTCGGCGTTTTATGGCATCTACCTGACGGTTCGCACAGGCGACGGCTTCGTGCGCTCGGGCGACCCCGCCACGGTGGTGGGCGTGCTGGCTATCGTTGCCGAGCCCGACGTGCTGACGCACGAGGAACGGACGCTTGCCGATGCCATCGTGAGCGAAGGCGAGCTGGCACTCGATCGCGCTCGCGCCATGGAGGCCCGCGAGGAGGCGGCGGTACTCGCCAAAAACGAACAGCTGCGCGCCAACCTGCTGCGCTCCATCTCGCACGATCTGCGCACGCCGCTCACTAGTATTTCGGGTAATGCCGACGTACTGCTCGACCAGGGCTCGACCGGCACCGCCGTGCTCGATGCCCAGACGCGCCGCGGCCTGCTTCTATCCATTCGCTCGGATGCGCAATGGCTCAACGCTACCGTCGAGAACCTGCTTGCCATCACCAAGCTCGAGGGCGGTGGCATGCATCTGTCGACTACGCTCGAGCTTATGGACGATATCGTCGAGGAGGCGCTGCGCCACGTAAGTCCGGCCGTGCGTGAGCACGACCTTAAGGTGGTGCCGTGCGACGAGCCGGCGCTCGTTAACGTCGATGCGCGCCTGATGGTGCAGCTGGTGGTCAATCTGGTGAACAACGCCATCACCTATACGCCCGCAGGCTCGCATATCGTGATTTCGATTGGCGTCGACGATGGACGCGTGGCGTGCTCGGTGGCCGATGATGGTCCGGGCATTGCGCCCGAGGACCGCGAGCGGATCTTTGAGTCGTTCTATACCGCCAACCACGGTTTGGCCGACAGCCACCGCAGCGTGGGCCTGGGACTTTCGCTCTGCCGCTCCATTGCGCTGGCGCATGGCGGTAGCATAGAGGTTGCCGCGGCGGACCCGCACGGCTCGGTCTTTACGATTGAGCTTCCCGTCGCCGATGTTTCGTTTGATAAGGAGTAGCGCCGTGCCGAACTCTGCCGTAAAACCGCTCATTTTGGTCGTTGAGGACGACCCCGCCGTTCGCAACTTAATCGTTGCCGCGCTCGAGGCGCACGGCTTGCGCCATATGGCCGTGGAGACCGCCCATGCCGCCATCGCCGCCGCCTCATCGCAGACGCCGAGCATCGTGCTGCTCGATCTGGGCCTGCCCGATATGGACGGCGTCAAGGTGGTGGAGTCGGTGCGCACATGGTCGGGCATGCCGATTATTGTGGTCTCGGCGCGCAGCGAGGATGCGGACAAGATTCGCGCGCTCGATGCCGGCGCCGACGACTACCTGACCAAGCCCTTTTCGGTCGAGGAGCTGCTCGCGCGCATTCGCACGACGCTCAGGCGTCTTTCGTATGCGCAGACGGGCGGCGTTGTCTCTGAGGGTTCGTTTGATACCGGTGAGCTGCATATCGATTTTGACGCCGGCATCGCCACGATGGATGGCGAGGAGCTGCATCTGACGCCGATCGAGTACAAACTGCTATGCCTGCTGGCGCATAACGCCGACAAAGTGCTGACGCACCAGTTTATCCTGCACGAGATTTGGGGCACGGCAACTAAGAGTGACCTGGCGAGCCTGCGTGTCTTTATGGGCACGCTGCGCAAAAAGATCGAGTCCGACCCCGCACACCCGCGCTATATCCAAACGCACGTGGGTATCGGCTATCGCCTGGTCACCCAAGGCTAGATCGCCAACCACCATCCCAATATGAGTTGCGGTGAAATAGTTCCTGTTTGGTCCTTTACCAGGCATTTTTAGGAACTATTCCACCGCAACTTTGTTATTTGCCCTTGGGCTTGCTGGCGTAGAACTTTTTCTTTTTGGGCTTGCCGGCGGGGGAGGGCTTGCCGTCGCCGCGTGGACCTCGGTCTCCTGCCTGCGCGTGCGCGGGCGCTGCCGCGCGAGGCTTGCGGGCCTCGGGGTTACGCAGCTCCTCGGTTCGCTCGGCAATTTCCTCGGCGCTAAAGCCGACCTCGGCCATGGCGTCCTCGATGGGCAGGCGGCGCACGATATAGCAATGATGCACCTTCTGATTGCGCGCGAAGTCCTCGGGGATGGTCTGCGCCGTAATGTCCTCCAGCACCACGCCCGCGCGCGCGAGCTTGCGCGTTTCGGGGCGGAAGCCGCGCAGATTGCAGCTAAAGATGGCATGGCCGCCCTGCGCGAGCAGGCGCGATACGCCGGCCAAAAGCTCAACATGGTCGCGCTGGACATCCCAGGTGCGGCGGCCCATCTTGGACGAGTTCGAGAACGTGGGCGGGTCGACGAAGATCAGGTCCCAGCGGTTGCGCGTCTGGCGCTGGTCGCGAATCCAAGCGAGCACGTCGTCGCGCACAAAATGATGCTGAGGCCCCACAAAGCCGTTCTGGCGCATATTGCGCTCGGCCCAGTCCAGATAAGTGTTGGAGAGGTCGACCGTCACGGTCTCCTCGACGCCGCCATCGGCCGCGTAGCAGGTGGCAGTGCCGGTGTAGGCAAACAGGTTGAGGAAGCGGCGCGCCTGCTTGGCGTGCTCGCGCACTAGGTTGCGGGTGACGCGGTGATCCAGGAAGATGCCGACGTCCAGGTAGTCGTCAAAGTTGACGGCAAAGGTAAGGCCGCCCTCTTCGATGAGCGGCAGACGCCGGCGTGCGATATTGGCGCGCTCGCCCGAGCCGCCCTTGCCGGCACCCTGCTTGCCGTACTGCGAGCCGCCGCGCGAACGCATGCGGGCCTTGGCGTGCACATGCTCGGCCGGAACATCCAGGATACGCGGCGCGATGGCCAGAATATCGAGCATGCGGGCCTGGGCCAGTGCGGGGTCGATGGTCTTGGGCGCGGCGTATTCGGCGATGACGAGCCAGCGGCCCGGCGTCTGCGGGCAGCCCTCGTACAGATCGATGGCGGCGGAGTAATCGGGCAGGTCGGCATCGTAGACGCGGTAGCAGGTAACGCCCTCGCGTTTGGCCCACTTGCGACGCAGACGGGCATTCTTGCGCAGGCGGTTGGCGAACTGCTCCGACTCGGGGATGAGCACGGGCAGCGGCTTGCCGTCGCCCAGGTCGAGCATGGCGGCAGGCTCGGGCATAGGGGTGCCGGCGGCGTTGTCGTTGACTTCGTCGGCATCCGTGACCTCGGCCTCGGCATCCGCACTGGTCGAAGCCTCAAACGCTGCGGCGGCGTGGTCGAGCGAAGGCCAGACTTCGACGGTCGCCTCTTCGTTGTTGGGCATGACGGCGATCGAGCGCTCGGGCTCGGCGTGGAGCGCGCGGGCCAGCAATCCGTCGCGGGTGAGCGCGGCGACCGGCGCCGCGGCAAGCTCGGGCGCGCGGCGCAGCTCGCCGACCAGCGTCATGGCGTCGTGCATGAGCGAAAGCGGTGTCTCGGTCGTATCTGCGACCACGGCGGCACCGGCGACGGTGCCCGCGTGGTCCAGCACGGTGGCGGACTTGGCGGCGCAAAAATCGACAAAGCGCTTGTAGCCGGCGCACTTGACCATGCACTCAGCGGTCTTGCGGGCGGCGGGGTCAACATCCACGGCCACGATGCGTGCCTGGCGCTCGCGTGCTGCCGCCTCGCGCTCGCGTGCCTCGGCAAGCAGCTGCTCCCACAGAGCGGTGTCGTGCAGCTGCCAGCCCTCAAAGCCCCAGCGCTCGCGTGCGGCGCCCGGGGCGCGGTCGGTCAGGATATTCACGGCCTCCAGCAGCAGACCGCCGCCGGCGCACGAGGCGTCGACCAGCGTGGGCAGGGCTTCGTTCTCGTAATCGTCGGCCGTCAGCTCGCGCTCGCACAGCGCGGTCCAGCCGACCTGCGCCAGCACCAGAGCGGCGTAGTCGGGGCGCAGCACGTGTGAGCCCTCGCCGGCGCGGGTCGCTGCGGGCGGCAGGCGTTTGAACAGCGGATCGCCCGAAAGGTCCAGGCTGATGCTCGCGCGACGCTGGCGCAGCGAAAGCAGCAGGTGAACGTCGGGATCGGCAACGTCGACATCGGCGCGACGGCCCGTGGTCTCGGCCAGACGGTCGCACAGCGCGTCCTTGGCGCGCAGGGCCGAGAAGCGCGTGTTGCGCAGCTGCTCGGTCACGCCGCGGGCGGTGATGGCGATGGTGGCGCCGGGGCGAACAATGCCCTCCCAGGCGATGTCGTAAACGCTATCGTAAAGTTCATCGGCATCTTGCGCCTCAAAGCGCCCAAGCACCACGAACACGCGGCTGGCCAGGCGCGACCACAGGCACGCGCGATAGCCCTGCTCAAGCTCGCCCTCAAACGTAGCGCGGCCCTTCAGGCGGCGGACATGCGAAAGCCCGAGGCGTTTAAGCTCATCGGCGAGTGCGGACTCAAAGCCCTCGGGGCAGCTTGCGTAAAATTCCATGGGTGACCTCTCTGGTTGCGTCGCTTCATTATATGATGGATGCTTCGTTTGCCCTTATCCTCGAAAGGAACCCATATGATTGATGCGTGTCCCGAACCCGCTGTGCTCTTTTTTGACGTGGACGGCACGCTGACGTCGTTCGATCCCGACGATATGACCGATAAGGATTTCAATGCGGTCCACCCGTCGAAGGCCGTTGTCGATGCATTTGGTCGTCTGCGCAATGCGGGCCACCAAGCATTTATCTGCACGGGTCGTCCCTTGTGGCTGATTGCCGATGGCCTGCGTGCTTTGGAGCCTGCGGGTGTCGTTGCCATGGCGGGAGCCACGCTCGAGGTCGAGGGCCGCGTGGTACACGAGGACTGCTTTGACGAGGACGTTGTCGAGGAGCTTGCACGCCGTATGGCCGCGGCAGGGATTGAGGCCTTTTTCGAGACCAACGTTGCTACTTTTGCCCTGGAACCCGCGGGTGTTGAGCAGTCGTCTCTGATCGGCACTTCTGTGGTGCACGGCGCCGAGGAAATGCGCGTCGACGGCAGTATGCGCGTGGGCAAGGTATGCCTCAATGTGCCCAGTTTGGCTCGCGTAGCCAACGATGACGGCTTTATCGAGCGCTATTTTGAGGCCTGCAACACCGGTGGCCAGAATCGCGAGCTGAGCCCCAAGGGCATCAACAAGGGCGTGGGCATGGCGCGAGCGCTGACGTATCTGGGCCGCGAGGGAAATGCGCGCACCTTTGGCTTTGGCGATTCGGGCAACGACCTGGGCATGCTCGCTGCCGTCGAGACGGCTGTCGCCATGGGCAACGCCATGCCCGAGGTCAAGGCGCTCGCCGACTACGTGACCGACGATGTCGCACACGACGGTACCGTCACAGCGATGCAGCACTTCGGCCTCATCTAATGAATCCCGCGTTCTGACGTTTGCTCAAACTGCGACTCTTTGCTTTTGCATGCTCAATCGATTTATCAATCCAAACACTGAGGTGTTTATACCGTTCGCCGAGAAGATAAAAAACCGCAGCTCACGCCTTGATAAACGTAGGTAAAGTGTTTAGCAGTTTATCGGCCGTGTGCAAACGAAAGGAATCAGGCAGATGGCAATCAAGGTGTTCGCTGACGGTGCAAACCTCGAGGGCATGCTCGACATGTACGAGAACGGCAACGTTCAGGGTTTCACGACCAACCCGTCCCTTATGAAGAAGGGCGGCGTGACGGATTACCGTGCGTTTGCCAAAGAGGTCCTGGCCCACATCACCGACGTTTCCGTCTCGTTTGAGGTCTTTGCCGACGACGTCGAGACCATGGAGGTTGAGGCCCGCGAGATCACTACTTGGGCCGAGAACGTCTACGTCAAGATCCCGTGCGTGACCACCAAGGGCGAGTCAACCGCCGAGCTGGTCCGCAAGCTTTCGACCGACGGCATCAAGGTCAACGTCACCACCATCTTTACGCCTACGCAGGTCGACGAGATGGTCGAGGCTGTTGACGCCGAGACGCCGTCCATCATCTCGCTCTTTGCCGGCCGCATCGCCGACACCGGCGTCGATCCCATTCCATTTATGACGGAGTCGGTCAAGAAGGCCGCCGTCAAGCCCAACTGCGAGGTCCTGTGGGCGTCCACGCGCGAGCTCATCAACATTTACCAGGCCGAGGCCTGCGGTTGCCAGATTATCACGGTGCCAAACAGCATCCTGGCCAAGCGTAAGAACATCGGCCGTGACCCGTACGAGGTTTCGCTCGATACCGTGCGCGGTTTTGCCAAAGATATCGCCGCTTTGGGCTTCCATATTCTGCCGTAACGCGAACACTGGCTGCGCCGCGGGTTGTTCGCCCCGGCCTTTCCCTATCGCTCACGCGCTCCGCGAGGGTCGCGCTAGGCAAAGGAAAGGCCGGGGCTGCCGACACGAGCTTGTCAGTAGGTTCTGAGCTGAATAAGACTTGGCTGGTGCTGCCTCTTTGATGGGGCGGCACCATTTTTGTTGCGGTATCTGCAAGTTTTTCCCATTGGGCGGGAAAAACTTGCAAGTTCGACGATGGGCAGCGGTGGTTCGCCCTCGGCTGTTACTTTCCCTGCACCATGGTGAGCGAGATCTTCTTGCGGTCGCGATCGACCTTTTCGACCCACACCTTTACCGTGTCGCCGACGCGTACCACGTCGCTCGGGTGCTTGACAAAGCGGTTGGCGAGCTTGGAGATGTGTACGAGGCCGTCCTGGTGCACGCCCACGTCGACGAACGCGCCAAAGTCGACGACGTTGCGCACCGTGCCCTTGAGCTCCATGCCGGGTTCCAGGTCGTCGATGGAAAGCGCCGAGCGGCTAAAGACCACCTCGGGCGCATCGTCGCGCGGGTCGCGGCCGGGCTTCTTGAGCTCGTTGACAATGTCGATGAGCGTGAGGGTGCCGCAGTCCAGGTCGCTTGCCAGCGCCGAGATGCTGCCCAGGCGGCGCTCGATGTCGGGCACGCCGCCGCGGCTGAGCTCGCTGGCTTGAACGCCGGCGCGCTCCAGGACGGACGTGGCCACCTCGTAGCTTTCGGGGTGGACGCTTGTCGCGTCGAGCGGGTTCTTGCCGCCGTTGATGCGCAGGAAGCCTGCGGCGTTGAGGTATGCCTTGGGTCCCAGCTTGGGGACCTTCTTGAGCTGGCGGCGATCGGTAAAGGCGCCGTTTTCCTCGCGGTAGGCCACGATGTTCTTGGCCACGCTCGGCGTGATGCCCGATACGTATCCCAGCAGGCTCGCGCTTGCGGTATTGACGTCGACGCCCACGCGGTTGACGACGTCTTCCACCACGTGGCCCAGGGTGCGCGAGAGTTCGGCCTGGTCAAGGTCGTGCTGGTACTGGCCCACGCCGATGGACTGGGGCGGAATCTTGACGAGCTCTGCCAGCGGGTCCTGCAGGCGGCGGCCCAGGCTCATGGCACCGCGCACGGTGACGTCCAGGTCGGGATATTCCTGGCTGGCGAGCTCGGAGGCGGAGTACACCGATGCGCCGGCCTCGTTGACGATGGTGTAGCGAAGGCTGGGCGCCTGCTCGGCAATGAACTCCGAGACGACTTCCTCGGTCTCGCGGCTGGCGGTGCCGTTGCCGATGACGATGGTGTTGACGCCGTCCTTCTTGACGAGGCGGGCGAGCTCGCGCTTGGTGCCGGCGACGTCGTGGCGCGGCTTGGTGGGGTAGACCACGCCGTGGTCGAGCAGCTTGCCGGTCTCGTCCATGACGGCGACCTTGCAGCCGGTGCGGTAGCCCGGATCGAGCGCGAGCACGCGGGCGCCGCGCACGGGGCGTGCCGAGAGCAAGCCTTCGAGATTCTTGGCAAAGACATTGATGGCCTCGGTTTGGGCGCGAACGGTGAGTTTGGCGCGGGCCTCGCGCTCCAGCGAGGGGGCCATGAGGCGCTTGTAACCGTCGGCGATGGCAGCATCGAAGATGGGGGCAAACACGCCCTGGCGTCGGGGCCAACGGCTGCCGAGGCGTGCCGTGGCGGCAGCGCCGTCGACGTTCACGCGCACGCGGAGCTTGCCCTCGCGCTCACCGCGGTCGATAGCCAGCACGCGGTGGTTGGGAATACGGCGCAGCGGCTCGTCAAAGTTGTAGTAGGGCTCGTAGGGAGTCTTCTCCGTGGGGTCGGTGGCCTCGACGACGATATCGGCGGTGTTTTGCGTAAAGGCGCGCAGGTCGGCGACGTTCTCGGGATCCTCGGCCACCGTCTCGGCCACGATGTCGGCGGCGCCGGCAAGCGCCTTCTCGGGCGTGTCGAAGCCGGCCTCCTCGTTGACGTATGTTGCGGCGGCGTCGAGCGCGCTGCCCTTGGCCGAGGCCTGCATGATGATCATGTTGGCGAGCGGCTCCAGGCCGGCTTCGCGGGCCTTCTGTGCGCGGGTCATGCGCTTTTTGCGGTAGGGCTTGTAGAGGTCCTCGACACGCTGGAGCTGTGTGGCCTCGCGAATCTGCTGCTCGAGCTCGGGCGTGAGTTTGCCCTGGGCGTCGATGAGCAGGATGACGTCCTCTTTACGCTGCTCAAGATTGCGCAGGTAGGACAGGCGCTCGTCGAGTGCGCGCAGAGCGACGTCGTCCATGCCGCCCGTTGCTTCCTTGCGGTAGCGCGAGATAAAGGGAATGGTGTTGCCCTCGTCGATGAGCTTGACGGCCGCCTCGATGTTGGCGGCCTTAAGGTTGAGCTCGCGGGCGAGCTGGGCGATAAGATCCATGGGACTCCTTGCGTTTAAGGTGCGTTTGCAGCACAGAGCTACCAAGGATACCACCTGCCACTTCGCCCAAAAAAGACTGTTTTGGCGCGGAACCACGAAAGCGGCCTATCTACTACGTTTGAACCGTGTGGGTCGACCATCCCCCGGTTTTCCGAAAATGCGCAACCCGTCTACCTGCACTGATAATTGTTCTCGGGGGAAGCGGGCACTGCGGGGCGCGGCAACG
>CABVBR010000031.1 GCA_902496645.1 uncultured Collinsella sp. | reverse complement strand
CCCGCTTCCCGCCTCGGAGAGCTCGGGCGCGCGCGGCGGGATGCCCGTGGCGAAGTAGTAGCCGTCCGTGGCCATGTTGATCTCGTTCACCATGAGCCAGTAGCGCACGAGCCCCCGGTACTCGCGAAAGATCGTCTCGCAGTAGCGCACGTAGAAATCGATCAGTCGCCGATTCGTCCAGCCGCCGTAGGCCTGCGTGAGGTGGTACGGGAGCTCGAAGTGCGAGATAGTGACGACGGGCTCGATCCCCAGCTCGCGCAGGCGGCGGAACTGCGCCGCGTAGTAGTCGAGCCCCGCCCGGTTGGGCGCCTCGTCGTCGCCCGCCGGGAAGATGCGGCTCCAGGCGATCGACATGCGGTAGCAGGTGAAGCCCATCTCGTGGAAGAGCTCGAAGTCGCCCTGCCAGCGATGGTAGAGGTCGATGGCCCGGTGCGAGGGGTAGTAGGTGAGCGGCTCGGGTTCGGCGGTGCAGCGGCGCGGCACCCCGCGCGCGCCGGCCGTCACCATGTCCAGGATGCTCGCGCCCTTGCCGTCGTCGAGCCAGGCGCCCTCGCACTGGTTCGCGGCGGTCGCCCCGCCCCAGAGGAAGCCTTCGGGAAACGCCATGTCCGTGCTCCTTTCTAAGCGCGGCCGCGCTCGCGCGGCCACCGTCCTATACGATACCCTACGCCTTGTCCCGCCAGGTGGCGAGCGTGATGCCCAGCCCCGCGACGAAGCCCGCGCCGCAGATGCAGAAGTAGCAGATCACGGCGAACCACGAGTCCGGCTGCACGTAGTTCAAGAAGCCGAAGAGCCCCTCGCCGCCGAAGGTGTAGGCGCCCGGGACGAGGCTGATGAAGATCGCGCCGGTGATGGCCGAGAGCGGCACGAGCACGGCGAGGACGCGCTTCATGTTGGGGATCACCACGCCGTAGAGCGCGGGCTCGGTCACGCCGCTGATGAACATCGGGATCGCGGCGCCCACGGCCGTCTCCTTCAGCTTCTCGTCGTGCGTGCGCAGCGTGATGGCGACGAGGATGCCCAGCAGGATCCACGTCGAGGCGTCCGAGGCGGGCCAGGTGGGATCGTAGCCGTAGGTGAGCAGGTAGGAGTAGCACAGCGGGTCCAAGCAGTAGTGGACGCCGAACATCACCATGAGCAGGTAGGTGCCGCCGAGCACGGCGCCGAAGAGCGCCGGCGAGAACGAGATGATGGCCTCGCAGACGATCATGAGCAGCTGCGTGAAGAGCTGGAAGATGGGGCCCACGACAAGGAACCCCGCGAGTGCCGTCACGATGAAGGTCACGAGCGGCACGAGGTTGAACTGGAGCGCCTCGTAGACGTGCGCGTTCAGGAAGTGGTAGAGCTTCGAGGCGATCCAGACGATGGGGATGATCGAGATGGCGGAGTACTGGTAGGTCATGGGCACGAGGGGGATGCCGAGGATCGTCTGGTAGTAGTCCATGCCGAAGATCTGCCCCAGGGCCTCGCCCTCGGAAAGCGCGTCGGCCTGCAGGCTCGGCATGCAGAAGAGCACGCCGAGGCCCACGCCGTAGAGGGGATCCATGTTGAAGCGCTTGGCTGCGCCGTAGCCCACGAAGACGGGGATGAACATGAGGACGCTGTCGCCGAACGACGAGAGCACGAGATAGAGGCCGGAGCTGTCGGACATGCCCAGCGCCACGGCGAGCGCGAGGAGCCCCTTCGTCACACAGCCTGCGATGAGCACGCAGAGCATGGGCGAGAAGCACGAGGAGATGACGTTCAAGATGCCCATGATGCCCCGGGGCTCGTCCTTGGGCTTCTCGGCGGCGTCGAGCTGGAGCGAGGCGTCCACGTACCCCGTCTCCTCCACGACGGCGTTGTACACCGAGAGCACCTTGGGGCCTATGACGAGCTGGAACTGCCCCGCCGAGTGGCGGACGGCGTTCACGACGTCGATCTCCTGCAGGGCGTCCTCGTCAACGAGGCTCTCGTCCTTGAGCTGGAAGCGCAGCCGGGTGACGCAGTGCATCATCGACTGGATGTTGTCCTTGCCGCCGATGCCCTCCACGATCCTCCGTGCGGCGTCCGCGTAGTCCTTTCCTGCCATGGTTAATCCTTCCTTCTGGTCGGCCTTGGTATCCATAGCCCGCATCGCGCGCTGCGGGCGCCATGGACGCGTGAATCGACCGGGGGATGCGGTTTTGGGGAGGGTCCGCCCATATGCGGGGCGCGCGGGGCGCGCGGGGCGTGCGAAAAAGAAAACCCAAAGCGGCATCGAACGGTCGCATCCGTTCCGATAACGCCTTGGGCAAGCCAAGTGGCACTCGTATGGCAGGAAATCTAGCGCATCCGCCGCGCCCGCGCAAGCGGTGGGACGCGATATCGCCGTTCACGGGCGCGGATCGACCGTTCGCCGGATTGGCGGGCAGGGCGCGCGCTACCGGCCGCCCCCCGGCGCCTCGACCTTCTCGCAGAGGCGGTTGATGTGGAGCGAGAGGTAGAGCAGCTCGTCTTCGGCAAGTTCGCCGCCGTAGGAGGTCGTGATGGCCCGCCCCACGTCCTCGGCGCAGGCGAACACGCGGGGGTACTCCTCGCGCATGGACTTCACGAGCGCCTCGTTTCCCTCGAGGGGCGCGGCGTCCCCGCTCACGCGCTCAAAGAGGTACTGCAGGTGCGTGGCGAAGCGCGCGAAGTTGAAGCTCTCGCGGTCGATCCGCACGCGCATCTCCTGCTCCACGATGCGCGTGCACTGGTCGAGCACGCGGTCGTTTCTCCGCGCGCTCACGGACTTCGCCTTGGAGCTGGGAACGACCTGGCTCGAGATGATGCTCATCGCGATGCCGGCGGCCTCGCTCTCGGGCACGGGGATGCCGAAGAGCTCGCGCATCCGCTCGATCGCGAGCTTGCCGAGCTTGTACTCCATGGGGTAGGAGTAGCGGATGTCGTGGGCGAAGGGCATGCGGATCGCCATGTTGTCTTGGACGCGCTGGATGATGAAGGCGATGTGGTCGGCGAGCGTGAAAGCGAGGTTCGCGCCGAGCTCGTAGGAGACGAGCCCGCGGGCCGCATCGGCGAGCTGCGAGGAGAATTCGAAGACGGCGGGGTCTATCTCGTTCAGGAGCGGCAGGTAGCGCGCATCGACGCCGTAGAAGGTGCGGGAGATCTGCGCCGGCGCGAGCTCGTCGGTGCCCTGGGGGTAGCCGACGCCCTTGCCGAGCGCGATCACCTCGCGGCCGTCGCCGTCGATGCAGAGCGCGGCGTTGTGGTTGATGCGCTGGACGATCCGCACGGCGTCCTCCTTCCCGCTTCGGCGGCGCGGCGGCCGCCTCGCCGATGGTATCACGGACCGGGGGACCTGACAACGTCCCCGATGACTAGTCGCATGCGACGTTCTAAACGACTAGGTTGTAGCCGCTGACGGGCCTATGCTGTTAGATCCAGCTCGTAGAGAAAGCTTTCGCGGGGCATATTGTGGCGGCGCTCTTCACGGCTGGCGCGATGCGTGGCAGTGCGCTTAAAGCCGTGGAGCTCGTAGAATTTCCAAGAGCAGTTGGAATCGGTGTACAGGTGAGCGCTCGTTGCTCCGCGCGAGGACAGGTGCGAAATCGCGGCGTCGAGCAGCACCGTTCCAACGCCCAAGCCATGAACGTCCTGGTCCACGGCAAGCAGTGTGACCTCGTTATCATGCGGCAGCGGACTGCTTTCGAGCAGACGATTGTTGGTCCGGATCGTGGCTCGCACAAACGAGAGGTACTCGGCGCACGCATTGGGCTCCAGCTCGCGCATTTGGGATAGTAGCGCGCGCTCGGTGTCCATCCAATGTTCGTTAATACTGGCACTGGCGGTCAGTCCCGCACGCGCAAGCGAAATGCCGCGCGCCTCGCCGTCAATTACGGCAACTTGCGAAAACGTGGAAGAAGAAAGGCAGTAGGCAAGGTCGCACGCGGCTTCGAGGCGGTTGTACTCATCGTTATCCGAGTTGTTGTGCCAAAGCTGCTGCAAGATCAGCGCGATGGCGTCGAAATCTTCGGTATCAAACGGTCGGTAGAGAACCCGCGAGACCATGGTGCCTCTTTCTATTGCGGATGCATATCGAGCACAGTTCTACCACGCCATTGGCATTCAATTATGGTGCCCCTGTGTTCCATGAACTCACCGTGCCCAGTGGCGCTCCTGCAACCTCCGCTCGCAAGCTTTTTCTGCACAGGCGGACGATGCGGGGTGCATCGTCGCGCTCGATGCGCTACATTGAATCAGTATTTTCAATGCCGCTGCGCGAGCGCTGCAGATCGACGTATCACCGACTCACAGAGCACGGCGGCGTACCAGACAGGAGGACTGCATGGGATCTGATGTGAAGATCGCACGCGCGTTGATCTCGGTTACCGATAAGACGGGCGTCGTCGATTTCGCACGGACGCTGGTTGACGACTTTGGCGTCGAGATCATCTCTACGGGCGGCACGGCTCGTGCCATCGAGGACGCGGGCGTTCCCGTAACCCCCATCGAGGAGTTCACGGGCTATCCCGAGATGATGGACGGCCGCGTCAAGACGCTGCATCCCAAGGTTCACGGCGCACTGCTTGCCCGCCGCGATTCCGAGCAGCACATGCAGGAGGCCGCTCAGCACGGCATTAAGCTGATCGACCTGGTTGTCGTCAACCTCTACGAGTTCGAGAAGACCGTCGCCAACCCCGAGGTCACCTTCGCGGATGCCATCGAGCACATCGATATCGGTGGCCCCTCCATACTGCGCTCTGCTGCCAAGAACGCCGCGAGCGTTACCGTCATTTCCGACCCGGCTGACTATGACGCCGTCCTGGCCGAGATGCGCGAGACCGGTGGCTGCACCACGCTTTCCACCCGTCGCCGCCTGCAGGTGAAGGTCTACCAGACCACCGCCGCCTACGACACGGCCATCTCCCGTTGGCTTGCCGCCCAGGCAAGCGACGTGGCGGACACCTCTGCCAAGCTCGAGGTCTCGCTGGAGAAGGTCGACGACCTGCGCTATGGCGAGAACCCGCAGCAGAAGGCCACGGTCTATCGCTTTGCCGAGGGCTGCGAGAACACCGCGAGCTCGCAGTTCCCGCTCGTGGGCTCCGAGCAGATCCAGGGCAAGCCGCTCAGCTACAACAACTATCTGGACGCCGACGCCGCCTGGAACCTGGTCCGCGAGTTCGACGAGCCGGCCTGCGTGATCCTCAAGCACCAGAATCCCTGCGGTTCCGCCGTTGCCGAGGACATCACGGCCGCCTACGACCGCGCCTTCGCCTGCGATCCCAAGAGCGCTTTCGGTGGCATCATCGCCTGCAACCGCGAGGTTCCCTTTGAGCTGGTTGAGCACTTCGCCGACCAGAACAAGCAGTTCGTCGAGGTCATCATTGCCCCGGGCTACACCGACGAGGCGCTCGAGCGCATGGCCAAGCGCCCCAACCTGCGCGTGCTGGCTACCGGCGGCGTGGACCACGGCGCCCAGGTGGAGCTGCGCTCCATCGACGGCGGCATGCTGGTGCAGGAGGTCGACCACGTGACCGAGGACCCCGCGACCTTTACGTTCCCCACCGACCGCAAGCCCACCGACGCTGAGATGGCCGAGCTCGAGTTTGCCTGGAAGGTCTGCAAGGGCGTTAAGTCCAACGCTATTCTGGTCTCCAAGGGCAAGGCCGGCATTGGCATGGGCCCGGGTCAGCCCAACCGTGTGGATTCTGCGCTGCTGGCCTGCGAGCGTGCCGAGGACTTCTGCGAGCGCGAGGGCGTGGAGAAGGGCGGTTTCGCCTGCGCAAGCGACGCGTTCTTCCCGTTCCGCGATAACGTGGACGTGCTTGCCGCGCACGGCGTGACCTGCATCATCCAGCCCGGCGGCTCCAAGCGTGACGACGAGAGCATCCAGGCCTGCAACGAGCATGGTATTGCGATGGTCTTCACGGGTGCCAGGCATTTCCGCCACTAAGTAGAGAAGCGGCGCTGCGGCTTGCCCAGCCACCGCACCTTGCCGTTCATTCGTCGCTCGCGTACCCAAGTACGCGTCGCTCCTCTTTTACGGCAATCTGCGGCACCTGGGCAACCCTCGCCGACCTGTTAGGTTAACTGGGGAGGATGGGATGTTATCTCGTCCCTTGGACTGGCCTCGCTTCTAAAATAATCTCCGCAAAAGACGGCTGCTCCGTTTGGAGGGCCGTCTTTTTGGTATAAGAGGACGGAATGACTAACACGAAAGGTACAACCATGCCCCAGATTGATGATGCCGAGCTGTTTGGCAATGCCGAGGATCAGCGTGCGTACGAGGACTTTTGCGCCAATCAGGAGGCGGTCGAGAAGTTTACGCTTGACAAGCCCGCGCTTGTCTGCCGTTGGCGCATGTCCAATAAAAAGGTGCCCATGCTCAACCGCCACATTCGCGCACTGTCCGAGCGCCTGGTGCAGGGCGAGCCGCTTACCCATAACATGCTCAGCTGGGCCAAACAGCACGTTGAGTGGTCGCTTGCCGAGGGCGACTACACCGCCCGCGACGGTGTGCTCATGCTGGTGATCGACGTTAACGGCAACGCCGCCATGACGGTGGGGGAGTACGAGCCGCTGGCCGACACGTCGGCCAAGACGCTGCGTGCCCGTTCTGCCGAGGCTCGCTCCGAGGCCGACGAGACCGGCGTGGCGCCCGAGCTGCTCGCTGCCGTCAACAACGGCGAGCTTGCCTTTGTGGCGCCGGCGGACGAGTGCCTGTGCGGCACGGCGACGCTCATCGAACAGCTGGCCCAGACCAAGGGCATCCCAGTCACGCGCGTAGACATTCCCGCGCAGCTCAAGGGCGCCTTGTTCCTGGTGAGCGACGAGCACGGCGTGGTCCCCGCAACCGAGACAGACGCCGCGGAGGCCGACGCCGCCACGGTCGCCTTCTTTGCCGACGGCTACGAAAAGCTTCGCGCCCGCCGCTAAATGATGTTTCTGGGACGGGATTAAAAACTCATTTAATTCCCGTGCCCGTTGCGAGCGAGGGGCAAGCCCCTGCCGCTCGCGAACAGTTCTGTCACCTTGGTGACGCGCGAGGCGCATACCTGCGGCTCCGCAGCCATAATGGTGGCAAGACAACCAAGAGGGGAGTGGAATCCATGGCGCTGATCTATGTCGTTGAGGACGACGAGCCCATTCGTCGTGAGCTTGTCGACATCCTTGCCCGCGCCGGTTTTGAGGTTGAGGCCTGCGAATCGTTTGAGCATGTCTCGCGCGATATTCTCGCCGCCGCGCCCGACCTGGCGCTGCTCGACCTCACGCTTCCTGTCAAAGATGGCCAGCACATCTGCCACGAGGTTCGCCGCGAATCCGAGGTCCCCATCATCGTCCTCACGTCGCGCACGACCGAGATCGACGAGGTCATGGCCATGACGCTCGGCGCGGATGACTTTGTTCCCAAGCCCTACAGCGCCCGTGTGCTCGTGGCGCGCATCAATGCCTTGCTGCGTCGCACCTCGGCGGCAGGCGAGCGCAGCACGCTCGTCCACAAGGGACTGGAGCTTGACCTCGCCCGCTCCATGGTCACCAATACGGCAACCGGCGACAGTACCGAGCTCACCAAAAACGAGCTGCGTATCCTTTCGCTGCTCTTGGGTCGCGCGGGCAAGATCGTCTCGCGTCCGGCCATCATGCAGGACCTGTGGGACTCCGACGCCTTCGTGGACGACAACACGCTTACCGTCAACATCAACCGCCTGCGCACCACGCTCGAAAAAATCGGCATCAAGGGGTATTTGACGACGCACCGCGGCCAAGGCTATTCGGTCTAGGGGTCGGCTATGTCGTTTGGCAAATTCTTTAAAGACGCGTTGCTTCCCGTCGCCGTGTGGACGTGCGGCGTGCTGCTGAGCTGCTTTGTGCTGACGGTCGCCGGCGCACCCGTTTCTATCGTGGTCGTGGCGGTTGGCGTGTCCTTTATCTTCGGTATGCTCGGCATCGTGATCGAGTACGCTCGCCGTCGCCGTTTTCTGCGTCAGTTGGAGCGCACGGCAGAGGAGCTCGAGAGTCCTGCATGGGTGCAGGAGATGGTGCAATGCCCGACCTATGCCGAGGGCGAGCTTGAGTACGAGGTCTTGCGCCGGGTGGGCAAAGCTGCCTGCGACGAGGTTGCCGAAGGCCGGCGCCAGACCGATGATTATCGCGACTATATCGAAAGCTGGGTCCACGAGGCCAAGTTGCCTCTGGCGGCAGCCCATCTGATTCTTGAAAACCTGGACGGCAGCGAAGACGATCTGTCGCGCGTAGACGACCTCGGTCGCGAGCTTGCCCGCGTGGAGCGCTATATCGACCAGGCGCTGTACTATGCACGCTCGGAAGTCGTGGAGCGTGACTACCTGATTCGCCGCTGGGATCTTAAGACCCTGGTGACGGGCGCGATCAAGGCCAACGCGCGTGAGCTCATCGCGGCACACGTGGCGCCGGTGTGCGAAGACCTCGACTTTGAGGTGTTTACCGACGAGAAGTGGCTCGAGTTTATTCTGGGTCAGCTCATTCAGAACAGCATTAAATACGCGCGCGAGGACGGCGCGAAGATCGTGTTTTCGGGAGCGTTGCTGGACGAGGGCCTGGCAAGCGAGCGCATCGAGCTTACCGTCGCGGACAACGGCTGCGGCGTGTGTGCGGCAGACCTGCCGCGCGTGTTCGAGAAGGGTTTTACCGGCGACAACGGCCGCACCACCAAGCGCGCAACGGGCATCGGCCTCTACCTGGTGGCGCGTCTGTGCTCCAAGATGGGCATCGACGTCACCGCATCGTCCGAGCCCAGCGAAGGCTTCGTCGTCACGTTCGCTTTTTCAACGAACAAGTTCCAATACTTTGAGTAGTCAGCCCGTATGGCGTAGCCGTTCAGGATCTGCCCATCTAAGAAAATATCAGGCTTCTCGGTAGCTATATTCCTGAACGGGAACATTGCTAATGTAGCAAACACTATATTCCCGTACATGAACATAGTTCCACGGTTTTATACTATGTTCACGAATAGGAATATAGCTGGAGGCATGATGAGAACGGTGACAACGATTAAAAAGCTGGATGGGCGCATCAAGCTCAAACCGTCGGAAGTCGCTTTCTCGGAGCGCGTGGTTTTCGATCCCGCCGAGATGGGGAAAGCCCTTAGGCTCAGAAGGCGTGAGCTTGGCTTGACTCAACGCGATGTCGCGACTATGACGGGCCGCAGCCTTCGTGTGATTGGTGATATCGAGCGGGGGCGGACAACGGTCGAAATTGGTGTCATTTTCGATTACGCCTCCATCGTGGATATTGATTTTATTCTGAAGGTGAGGGGGAAATAATGGATGGCACGCTGTTCGTTCACCGTGAGTTTAATGGGTCTTACCAGCTGGTTGGCATATTGGAGGAAAACGCGGGGCTTCCGATATTCACCTATAGCCCCAAATATCTCCAGAGCGGTGATGCGGCCCCGATTTCGACCTCGCTGCCGTTGTCGGCCGAGACATTTAGTCCGGACGCAACGGGCTCCTTTTTCTCCGGCATCATTCCGGAGGGGCAGCTCAACAGGGATCTTGAGAAAAGGGCGCGAGCGGAACGCGGAGATTACTTTAAGGTGCTCGATTTAGTCCGCGATGAACCTGTCGGCGCTCTGGTTTTGACGCGAGATCCTTCGGCCGACAGTCTCGAAATGGGCTATGAAGAGATAGGTGAGGAACAGCTAAGCGGGCTGGCATACGCGCCGGCGGAGGTTGCTTTTGATTTAGCGCTAGAGAGTCGAATCTCCCTTGCAGGTGCTCAGGCGAAGGTCGGTCTCTACCATACGGGCGATGATCCATGTGGCGGATGGTACCTGCCTCATGGAGCGGCCCCATCTACGCACATTCTCAAGGCGGGGTCGAAAACGTTCCCGGGCGAGACGGTGTGCGAAGCGATATGCGTGAGAGCCGCCTCTCTGATGGACCTATCGGCCGAAGAGTGTTTTCTTATCCGAGTTGAGGATGCCGAGCCAATTATCGCCGTGAGGCGATTTGACCGAGTAACGCCTGATGCTGGATGCTCGGTTGACGGATTGCCAATTCCATACCGTTTGCACCAGGAAGATGTTTGTCAAGCCAAGGGCATTTCGCGTGAGCTTAAATATGAGCCCACGGGCGTCAATTACCTGGGGCTTATCGTCGATGCGGTGCGAAGGACGTCGACGAATCAAATGGAGGACAGGTTCCTTGTCGGCTATAACCAGCTGTTCGACTATGCCGTAGGTAACTGCGATAACCATCTAAAGAACTGGTCGTTCGTGTGGGACGAAAGTTGGAAGCAGGTGAGGTTGGCGCCGCTCTATGACGTGCTGTGCACAACGGTTTATCCCAGTCTCGTTCGCGAGATGGGCGTCTCGTTTGGAGGGAGCCGCAAGATTGACGACGTAACGCGCGGGTCGGTGATGAGCCATATGATCGGGGCGGGTTTGCCCGGGGGAATTGTTGCCGGAATGATTGCCGATACCTGCAATGAGGTTCCAGACGCGCTAAGAGACGCCGCGCGCGGTCTCAAAGAAGAGGGTTTTGCCGAGGCGGAGGTAATGTTCGAGAAGATCATTCCAGAAGTGCAAGCTCGTCTAAGCAGGATCGCCATATAACAAAAACGTGCAGCCCCAAACGGGGCGGCACGCCATTTTTCCATCAGACAACTCGTTGAAGCAAGGCTGCGAAGGCCGCGGGGCCGGGAGGGGTTTCCTAAGGGCACATCCCGCAGCCGCAACGCGGCGAGGACGTGCCCGTGGAAACCCCGCAGGCCCCGCGGCCGGTGGGAGCAACGCTACTTCACGACCAAAATGTCGCAGTCGGTATTGCGCAGCAGGAACGTCGAAATCGAGCCCAGTAGCGCGTACTTAATCGAGGACAGGCCGCGGGCGCCGCAGAGCACCAGATCGGGCTTGACCACGTCGAGCATCTCGTCCTTGAGCGTCTCGCGAATGCGACCGGTGCGAATCATGACCTCGACCTCGGGAATATCGGGATTGGCCTTGGCCTCCTCGAGCTGCTTGGCGATGGAGTTGTTAAAGGCCTCCTCCAGGCCGTTGACCAGGTCGACCGGATAGGAACCGGCGCTCTCGAGCGCCGTGGAGTCAATGACGTGGCCGATGATCAGCTTGGCGCCGTTGTTCGCGGCGACCTTGATGGCGCGTGCGAGCACAAAATCCTGCTGCTCAGTACCGTCGAGTGAAACAAATACCTTGGTGTAGCCCTCGTTCATGGTTTCCTCCTTGGTCTATCGCACGGGCGCGGGGCTCGTGCGTCGGGCGGGCGCGGGTGCGTTGACCGCCGGACACTTTACCTTGTTGCAGTTATACCCAAGGATTTCGGTTTGACCGCTCGCAATTCTGTGAACGGGCGAGTTTTTTGGTAAGGGTAGGCACGGTCGCGCCGCCAACGGTTGATAATGGGACATCGCCCGCATCGTCCGCAGAACATCTACCGGCGGGTGTCTAACGAGGGGGTCCCTTTGGATATTATCGAGCTTCTAAAATCTGCCTTCATGGGCCTGGTCGAGGGCATCACCGAATGGCTGCCCGTGTCGTCGACGGGTCACATGATCTTGGTGGACGAGTTCGTCAAGATGAACGTGAGCGAGACGTTCTGGAATATGTTCCTGGTCGTGATTCAGCTCGGCGCCATTCTGGCCGTCTGCGTGCTGTTTTTCCATGAACTCAATCCGTTCTCGCCGAGCAAGGGCAAGGAAGGCCGTCGCGACACATGGGTGCTGTGGGGCAAGATTGTGCTCGGCTGTATTCCCGCCGCGGCGATCGGCCTGCCGCTTAACGACTGGATGGAGGAGCATTTCTACAACGCTCCCGTCGTGGCGCTGGCGCTTATCGTCTACGGCGTGCTGTTCATCGTGATTGAGAATTGGCGCGCGAACAAGCGCGAGGAGATGACCGTTGCCGGTTCGTTTGGTTCGCGTGCTGTGGTGGCGGGCGGACGTCCCGCCGGTGCGCACTTTGCGGCGCCCGCCGCGGCTACCGCTGAGGATGAGGACGATGACGAGAATTTGGACTTTGGCTCCATCGCCACGCTCGAGGACCTGAGTTGGAAGACTGCGCTGGGTATCGGCTGCTTCCAGGTGCTTTCGCTGGTGCCTGGTACGTCTCGTTCCGGTTCTACCATCATCGGTGGCCTGCTTTTGGGCTGCACGCGTTCGGTGGCATCCAAGTTTACGTTCTTCCTGGCCATCCCTGTCATGTTTGGCGCGAGTGCACTCAAGCTGGTCAAGTACTTCATCAAGGGCGGTACGTTCGGCGCCAACGAGGTCGCCATCTTGGGCGTGGGCTGCGTTGTAGCCTTTGTGGTTTCGCTCATCGCCATCAAGTGGCTCATGGGCTTCGTCCGTCGTCACGACTTTAAGTGCTTCGGTGTTTACCGCATCATCCTGGGCATCGTAGTGCTCGCATACTTCTTCGTTCTGGAGCCTATGCTCGGCCTCTAGCTTGGTTGACGCTGCGCGGCGGCCAGAGCGACAACTTGTCATTCAAAGGGGGTGGCATGACCAAAAGGTCTATGCCGCCCCCTTTTCATGCCAATTTGTTCGCCCTGACCGTCGCTCGCTGCTGCTGCCATGACATCGGCGGTTTCGTGATTGTCAATAGATTGGTGCAGACCAACCTGACCCCATTGCGCCAAATCCGCTGGGGCGGGCTTGACGGTGGCGCACGGAGTCGTGGTGTGATTTGCGTCGGTGTCCGCGCGGCTCGGTATACTGGTACGGCTCAAACTATGGCGCTGCCCGCAGGCGCGCCGTCTGTCAGATGAGGAGTCGCCCATGACCCAGCCCTTGCCCTGGGAAAAGAACGCCGCGGTGCCCGTGCCGCCCGCGCCGGAACCCGTGCCGCTCGATGCATACACCGCCCCCGCTGCGCCGGAGCCCGAGCTCGTTCCGCTCGACATCTACGACGCTCCCGCGCCGGCGCCCAAGCCCGCCAAGCCGCTCGTCGACATCGACAGCCTTAATCCCGCCCAGCGCGAGGCGGTCCTGACCACCGAGGGCCCGTTGCTGGTGCTCGCCGGCGCCGGCTCGGGCAAGACTCGCGTCTTGACCTTCCGCATCGCACATATGCTCGGCGACTTGGGCGTTAAGCCCTGGCAGGTCCTGGCCATCACGTTTACCAACAAGGCCGCGGCCGAGATGCGCGAGCGTCTGGCGGCACTCATCCCCAGTGGCACCCGCGGCATGTGGGTGTGCACCTTCCACGCCATGTGCGTGCGCATGCTGCGCGAGGACGCCGACCTGCTGGGCTACACCGGTCAGTTCACCATCTATGACGACGATGACTCAAAGCGCATGGTGCGTGACATTATGCAGGCGCTCGGCATTGAGCAAAAGCAGTTCCCCATCAACATGATCCGCAGCAAGATCAGCTCGGCCAAAAACGCCATGATCGGCCCCGAGGACATGCTCAAGAGCGCCGATAGCCCCAACGACAAAAAGGCCGCGCAGGTCTACCTGGAGCTGGAGCGCCGCTTGCGCGCCGCCAACGCGATGGACTTTGATGACCTGCTCGTGCGCGCGCTCGAGCTGCTGCGCACCCGCCCCGAGGTGCTCGACAAGTACCAAGAGCGCTTCCGCTACATTAGCGTCGACGAGTATCAGGACACCAACCACGTCCAGTACGAGATCGCCAACCTGCTGGCCGCCAAGTACCAAAACCTCATGGTCGTGGGCGACGACGACCAGTCCATTTACAGCTGGCGTGGCGCCGACATCACCAATATCCTGGACTTTGAGAAGGACTTTAAAAACTGCAAGACCGTCAAGCTGGAGCAGAACTACCGCTCCACGGGTCATATCCTGAGCGCCGCCAACGCCGTGGTGCGCCATAACTCGCAGCGCAAGGACAAGCGCCTGTTTACGGCCGAGGGCGATGGCGAGAAGATTCAGGCCTTCCAGGCGAGCGACGAGCGCGACGAGGGCCGCTGGATTGCCGGTGAGATCGAGAAGCTGCATGCCAAGGGTACGAGCTACGACGATATCGCCGTGTTCTACCGCACCAACGCCCAGTCGCGTATCCTCGAAGATATGTTCCTGCGCGCGGGCGTGCCCTACAAGATCGTGGGCGGCACGCGATTCTTCGACCGTGCCGAGATCCGCGACGTCATGGCCTACCTCAAGATGATCGTGAACCCGGCCGACGAGATGAGCGTCAAGCGCGTCATCAACACGCCGCGCCGCGGCATCGGCTCCACCTCGATCCAAAAGATCGAGCAGCTGGCGCGCGACAACCGCTGCTCGTTCTTCCAGGCCTGCGAGATCGCAACAGCCGAGACGGGCATGTTTAGTGCCAAGGTGCGCAACGGCCTGTCGAGCTTTGTTTCGCTGGTGCGCGAGGGCCGTCGCATGGACGGCGAGCTCAAGGACGTCGTCGAGATGATCGTCGATAAGACGGGCCTGCTGCAGGCGTTTCGCGCCGAGGGCACCATGGAATCCGAGAGCCGCGCCGAGAACATCCAGGAATTCCTGGGCGTCGCCGCCGAATTTGAGGAGACGCACGAGGATATCGAGGGCACGCTCGAGAGTCTAGAAGAGCTGCGCGCGGCCGGTGTTGCCGACGTGCCGTTCGTCGCCGAGTCCGAGTCCGCCGTGGTGAGTGCGCCCGCGTCCGAGCCGGGGCCGTCCGCTCCGGCATCCTCGTTTGAGGCACTTGTCGGCGCTCGTGACGCCGCGGGCTCCAATCCGCTCGATAGCCTAGCCGCCCCGGCGCTCTCGCCGCAGGATGCCCTGGCCGCCGCCATCGCGGGCAACGCGTATGCCGTGCCAACAGAGCTACCGGCGGGCGCCGTGCATGCCGACGAGATCGAGCGCACCTACGGTCCGCTCACCTGTAAGGCACTGCCGGCACTCATGGAGTGGCTGGCCCTGCGCTCCGACTTGGATTCCCTGGCCGGCGAGACGCATGCCATTACCATGATGACCATCCACTCCGCCAAGGGCCTGGAGTTCCCGGCGGTGTTCGTGGCCGGCATGGAGGAGGGTATCTTCCCGCACGTGCACGACTTTGGCGGCAGCGATGACCCGGGCAAGCTCGAGGAGGAGCGTCGCCTGGCCTACGTTGCCATCACGCGTGCCCGTAAGCGCCTGTTCCTGACCTATGCGGCCACGCGTCGCACCTACGGCTCGACCTCTGCCAACCCGCGCTCTCGCTTCCTCAACGAGATTCCGTTTGAGGATATCGAGTTTAGCGGTATCGGTTCTGCCGGTTTTGAGGGCACGGGCTGGGAGAAGCGCGGCGACCGTCACGGCACCTTTGGCTCGGGCATGGGCTCGGATATGTATGGCGGCAAGGTGTTCGGTTCGCATACGCGCTCGACCGGCGGTTCCGGTTCGCGCGGCGGATCGAGCTTCGACGATTTCTTTGGTGGCAGCACCTATGGCACTGAGCGCCATCGCGGGGTTTCGCCCGACGCCGGCCGTGTTGCCTCGACCTTTGGTTCGGGCGCGCTGCGAGCTAAAAAGCCGTCGTCCAAGGTGTCGCCGACGGTGGAGCGCAAGGTCGATCGCGCCAGCGCGTCGCAGGACTTTGCCGCGGGCGATACCGTGAGCCACAAGACCTTTGGCACCGGTACCGTGATCTCGGTCGCCGGAGACATGATCGAGGTTCAATTCGAAAAGACCGGCCAGACCAAAAAGCTCATGAAGGGCTTCGCACCGATCGTCAAGCTGTCGTAATCCCGGCGGACCTGGGCGGGCGTATAGGGCAACATCGCCTGCTCGGACAGTCCTGCGCAAGACGGAGAGCACATTAAGTGCTCTCCTTTGCGTGCGGAACTCGCGATCGATGTTGCCCTATACGCCCTCCCAGGTCCTTTGATAACGCTGCTTGCGAACGTCGCTTTGCTCGTTCGTTTTTTGGTCTGGAGAGCTGGGTGGGCTGATAGCTAGATATGGCAAGGGGCTCCTCCGTTGATGAACGGGGGAGCCCCTTGTTGCGTTGTGATTGTTGTTGCTAGTCGGAGGCTCGCCGGGACGGGGCGCGGGGTTTGGTCGATCGCGAGTTCCGCACGAGCCGGAGAGC
>CABVBR010000030.1 GCA_902496645.1 uncultured Collinsella sp. | reverse complement strand
CGTCCAGGCTGCGGCCATCTTCGCGCATGGCCCGCGCGTACTCCACCAGCAGGCCCTCGGCGCCCGAGCCAGTGCGCGAATCGATGCAGCGCACGTCGAGCTCGTGGGTCTCGGCGACCAGGCATGCGTTGGAATAGCAGGCGGACCATTCGCTGCACAGCGAGATAAAGATCGCGCTGTCGTGGCCGTCAGCACGCACGCGGTCAAAGAGTGCCTTGAACTCGCCGGCACTCGGCTGCGAGGTGTGCGGCAGCTGCTCGGAGCCGGCCATGCGCGCGACGTACTCCTGGGCGGTAATCTGTACCTGGTCGAGCAGGTCCTCGCCCTCGATAATCACATGTAGCGGAATCACGTAAATGCCGAGCTCTTGGGCGCGGGCGGGGGAGATGTCCGACGTGGAGTCGGTTATGATGGCAAAAGACATAATTGCACCTTTCGTTGGGGCGCTTGCGCGCCGCCTTCTGAGAGCAAAGTGCGACAAGTATAGTGGAGTCGTTCCACATTGCCAGCTTTAATTGTTGAATAGTCAACAGTTTGAAGTGTCGGTGTGGAAATCATCAACTGGGGAAGAGGGATGCCGATGGAGGCGCTGGAGATATGCAGGCGGCCGGTCGTGCTGTTTGATTTCGATGGCACGGTGGCCGATACGGGTCGGGCGGTGATGACCTCGACGCGCAAGACGCTGGCTGCGCGCGGGTTTTTAGAAGCGCAGATGGGCGACCTGCGCCGCATGATCGGGCCTCCCCTGTGGAAGAGCTTCCACGACTTCTACGGCTTTACGCGCGAGGAATCGCTCGTGGTGGCCGACGAGTACCGCGCCTTTTTTGATGAGCTGGGACCGGGGGAGTACCCCGTGTTCGATGGGATCCCCGAGCTGTTGGATGGGTTGGCCGCGCAGGGGCATCGCATGGCGGTCGCGACGTCTCGCATGGAGGCAAAGTGCATCGATATGGTGCATGAGCTGGGGCTTTGCCAGTTCGAAGCCGTGGTTGGCATGAATCCGACGCAGAGGCGCGAGACCAAAGCGGATTCGGTCCGCGATGCGCTGGCGGCCCTGGGCGCGACCGCGGACGAGGCCGTGATGATTGGCGACCGTTTTAACGACGTCGAGGGTGCGCACGTGATGGGCGTGCCGTGCATCGGCATCTATTCGGGCGCGGCGGCGCCGGGGGAGCACGAGGCCGCGGGCGCCGATGCGGTGGTGCACTCGGTGGCCGAGCTTGCTAAACTTTTCGCAATATAAGTATGTGATGTGAGGGGCGGGCACGCTCGCCGCTCATTGGTAAGGAGGTCGTCCATGAATCAGGTGGAGCAGAGCGTTGCTGAGTACGTCGACGAGGTCTGGGAAGATGTCGTCGCCGATATCGAGCAGCTGGTGAACTATCCGTCCGTGGCCGTTGCTGCCGATGCGGAGCCCGGCGCGCCGTTTGGCCGCCCGGTCCGTGACGCGCTCGATTGCGCGCTCGGCATCGCGCAGAAGCTCGGCTACCAGACGAGCGATGACGAGGGCTTTGTGGGAATCGCCGATATTCCGGGCCGCGGCGATAAGCAGCTCGCGACTATCTGCCATGTGGACGTGGTGCCCGCCGGCCCCGGTTGGAACACCGACCCGTTTGCGATGGAGCGTCGCGAGGGCTGGCTGCTCGGCCGCGGCGTGATCGACGACAAAGGTCCGGCCGTGCTGTCGCTCTACGCCGGCGCCTATCTGCTCAAGCACGGCATTACCCCGCGCTACACCTTCCGCGCGCTGCTGGGCTGCGATGAGGAAGTGGGCATGTCCGACGTTCACCATTATCTGGAGAACTACGCAGACCCCGACTTTCTGTTTACGCCCGATGCCGAGTTCCCGGTCTGCAATGCCGAGAAGGGCCAGTTTGGGGCGACGTTTGTGAGCTCTAGGATCGATGGCGGGCGCATTGTGTCGTGGAGCGGCGCCGAGGCGAGCAACGCCATTCCGTCGCAGTCTATCTGCGAGCTTGCGATTGCCGCCGATGAACTGCCGGCACCCGTTGAGAACGCCGAGCGCCTGGAGATTACGGCGCTCGAGAACGGCCATGCCCAGATTTTTGCGCACGGCATCGGTGGCCATGCTTCGATGCCCGAGGGGACGATCAACGCCGTCGGCCTGATCGTGACGTACCTGCGCGAGGCCGAGGACGCGTTTGATGCGCGCGACGAGCGCCTGCTGACGCCTGCAGAGCACGAGTTTGTCAAGTTTCTGGCCTTTGTGCATGCGGACGCCTATGGCCGCGGCCTAGGTATCGACGCGATGAGCCCCGCGTTTGGCCCGCTCACCTGCAACCCCGGCGTCATCCGCGTGGCGGATGGCCACATTGAGCAGGTCATCGACGTGCGTTTCCCCGATAGCACCAGTGCCGATACCATCTGCGAGCAGCTCGAGCCGCTCGTGGGCCGCTTTGGTGTGACGTATCGCGTGGGTCGTACCAAGGTGCCGTTCTCGGTCTCTGCCGACGATTCGGCCGTGAAAGCGCTGATTGACACCTATAACGAGTTTACGGGTAAGCATGCCGAGCCTTTTGCCATGGGCGGCGGCACGTATGCGCGCAACTTTGCCCGCGCCGTCTCGTTTGGCCCCGAGGAGACCGGCCTGGAGCTGCCCGCATGGGGCGGCCAGATGCACGGCCCCAACGAGTGCGCCAATGAAGAGCAGCTCAAGCAGGCGCTCAAGATTTATATCGTGGCAATCCTGCGCTTGAACGAGCTGGAGCTTTAAGGTTTCGCGGTTTCCCAATCTAAGTTGCGGTGGAATAGTTCCTAGAATCGGCTGCCTGACAGCCAAACAGGAACTATTTCACCGCAACTTTTTTTATCGGTGTAAAAGGCGCGCCACGCTAAATGCCGGGATTGTTATTCGTTTGTAAAGGCTGGGCAGCGCTTGCGGTAAGGGTCTATCAGATGCCCGTAAGAAACCGCAGCTGGCGCGGCTGTCGCCTGATCGAGGTCGTATCTTTCCAAACAGCAAAGCGGGCAGGGTGCCCGCGAGTCGCATGTATGAAAGGAAGATCATGCTCGATCAGGCTTATTCTCGTCGTCAGTTCCTCGGCCTCGCTGGTGGTCTTGCCAGCATCGTCGGTCTCGGCCTTGTTGGTTGCGGTGGCTCCAACACTTCCGACGCCGCCGACAAGGGTAGCGCCGCTGCCGCTGCCGAGTCCGTCTCCGGCGAGGTGACCTATGACGGTGCCTCCTCGTTCCAGGCTCTCGTCGAGGCTGCTGCCGAGAAGTTCATGGACGCCAACCCCGACGTCTCCATCTCCGGTTCGGGCAACGGTTCGGGTAAGGGCCTGACCGCTGTCGCCGCCGGCACCGTCACCATCGGTAACTCCGACGTCTTCGCCGAGACCAAGCTCGAGGCCGATCAGGTCAAGAACCTTGTCGACCACGAGGTCGCCGTCGTGGGCATGGGCCCCGTCGTCTCCAAGAATGTCAAGGTCGACGACCTGTCCCTCGAGCAGCTCAAGGGCATCTTCTCCGGCCAGATCACCAACTGGAAGGAGGTCGGTGGCGACGACGCTACCATCGTCGTCCTCAACCGCAAGGCCGGCTCCGGCACCCGCGCCACCTTCGAGGCTGCCGTCTTTGGCGACGAGGCTGTCGACTTTAAGGGCGACGCCGAGCTCGACAAGTCCGGCGACGTCCAGACTCAGATTGCCAGTACCGACAACGCCATCTCCTACCTCGACTTCTCGCACTTCGATGACTCCAAGTTCAACGCCGTCAAGGTCGAGGGCGTCGAGCCCAAGAGCGCAAACGTCACCGACGACTCCTTTAAGATTTGGGCTACCGAGCACATGTACTGCGCAAAGGACGCCGACGAGGCTACCAAGGCCTTCCTGGACTTTATGCTGTCCGAGGACGTTCAGGGCAAGCTCGTCGAGGAGCAGGGCTTTATCCCCGTCTCGGCCATGAAGGTCGTCAAGGACGCCTCTGGCAAGGTTTCCACTAAGTAATTAATCGCCCCCGGAAAGGTTTGCAATGGCAAAACAGATGCCAAAGCGCGACCTTGAGAACGTGGGCTTGGGCGTCACGGGCGCGTGCGTAGCGCTCGTGACGCTTGTTGTTGCCGCGCTTATCTTCATGGTCGCCCAAAAGGGTCTCTCGGCTTTCATTAAGGACGGCGTCTCGATCGTCGAGTTCTTCACCGGCACCAAGTGGGACCTGGCCAACACGGCCGAAAACGGGCTGCCCTACACCGGCGCCCTGCCCCTGATCGTCACCTCGTTTGCAGTCATGGTGCTCTCCACGCTCATCGCGCTGCCCATCGCCATCGGGTCTGCCATCTTCGCGGTCGAGATAAGCCCTAAGTTTGGCTCCAAGGTCTTTCAGCCGCTCATTGAGCTTTTGACCGGTATTCCCTCGGTTGTCTTTGGTCTGATCGGCTTTCATGTGGTCGTCGGTCTTATGAAGAGCGTTTTCCACGTGAGCACGGGCCTGGGCATCCTGCCGGGCGCCATCGTGCTGGCTGTCATGATTCTGCCGACGATGACCACGCTTTCGGTCGATGGCCTGCGCGCCGTGCCCGACAGCTACCGCCAGGGCTCGCTCGCACTGGGCTACACCCGCTGGCAGACCATCTGGCACGTGGTGCTCAAGTCCGCCATGCCGTCGCTCATGACCGCAGTCATCCTGGGTATGACGCGCGCCTTTGGCGAGACGCTTGCCGTGCGTATGGTCATCGGCGGTATCGAGGCCATGCCGACTTCGCTGTTGTCGCCGGCTTCGACCATCACCACCACGCTTACCACGTCCATGGCAGTTTATGCCGAGGGCTCGGCCCAGGACGACGTTCTGTGGGCACTTGGTCTGCTGCTGATGGGCATGAGCCTCATCTTCATCCTGATCATCCATCTCATTGGCCGCAAGGGGGCGAAGGCTCGTGGCTAGCACGCGCATCCACATCGACGAGGCGAGACTCGGGCGTGTCCAAAAGCAGGACCGCATCGCCACGGGCGTGTTGACGGCAATCGTCGCCATCGTCATGCTCATCGTCGTTTCCATGGTGGCCTACATTCTGTTCGAGGGAATCTCGACGCTGTTCCAGCCGGGCTTCCTCACGGAGCCATCGCGCGCCAACGGCACCCAGGGCGGCGTGCTCTACCAGCTGTTCGACTCGTTCTACCTGCTGCTGATCACCCTGATCATCTCGGTGCCCATCAGCCTGGGCGGCGCAGTCTTCCTGGTCGAGTACGCACCGGATGGCCCCGTTCGCGACATTGCCTCCACCGCCATCGAGACGCTGTCCTCGCTGCCTTCCATTGTCGTCGGCATGTTCGGCTTTCTGGTGTTCTCGGTGCAGCTGGGCTGGAAGTACTCCATCATCTCCGGCGCCGTCGCGCTCACCATGTTCAACATCCCCATCCTGGTGCGCGTGATTCAGCAGGCGCTCGAGGACGTGCCGCAGGCCCAGCGCGATGCGTGCCTGGCCATGGGCCTCACCCGCTGGGAGGCCACGCTGCACATCCTGATTCCCGAGGCCATGCCCGCCATCGTGACCGGCATCGTGCTTTCGGCCGGCCGCGTGTTTGGCGAGGCGGCGGCGCTGCTCTTTACCTCGGGCATGAGCTCGCCGGTCCGCCTCAACTTCTTGAGCTTTAACCTGTCGAGTCCCACCTGCGCCTGGAACGTATTCCGTCCCGGTGAGTCGCTCGCTGTGCACATCTATAAGATCTACGGCGAGGGCAGCCCCGAGGCCCAGCAGATCGTTTGGGGCACCGCAGCGCTGCTGATGATCTGCGTGCTGCTGTTTAACGTAGTCGCCCGTATTGTGGGCAAGCAACTGGCAAGGAAGATGACGGCCGAATGAGCGAGATGAATGCAACGCCCGCAAACCAGGCGGTCACGTCCGAGACCCAGAACTTTCTGTCGAGTGTGGGGGAGAGCGAGAAGCGCGTTCGCGTGAGCGGCAAGGCCGTGAGCGACGAGGTCGTGCTCTCCACCAAGGACATCAACGTGTACTATGGCGACCACCATGCGCTGCACGACACGTCGCTCGACTTTCACAAGGGCGAGATCACGGCGCTCATCGGGCCTTCGGGCTGCGGTAAGTCGACCTTCTTGCGCAGCCTCAACCTGATGAATCGCGAGATTCGCGGCTGCCGCGTGGAGGGCGAGATCAACTATCGCGGGCGCAACGTGAACACCAAGACCGAGAATACGTACGAGCTGCGTCGTTCCATTGGCATGGTGTTCCAGCAGCCCAACCCGTTCCGCAAGTCCATCCGCGACAACATTACGTTTGCGCCCAAGCGTCACGGTATTACCGACCGCGACGAGCTCGACCGCATGGTCGAGGAGAGCCTGCGCGGCGCGGCGCTGTGGGACGAGGTTAAGGACAAGCTCGACAAGAGCGCCTATGCGCTTTCGGGCGGCCAGCAGCAGCGCCTGTGCATCGCACGCACACTGGCGCTCAACCCCGATGTGATCTTGTTCGACGAGCCCTGCTCGGCGCTCGACCCCATCTCGACGCTGGCGATTGAGGACCTTATGTCATCGATTGTGGCCGAGCGCGCTATCGTCATCGTGACGCACAACATGGAGCAGGCGTCGCGCGTGTCCAACCGCACGGCGTTCTTCTACATGGGCGATATGGTCGAGTACGACGAGACCGACGAGATTTTCCAACGGCCCAAGGATCAGCGGCTGAATGATTACCTCACCGGCATGTTCTCCTAGTCCGGGACATGCTTGAGGCCCGCGGCGGCCACGGTCGCCACGGGACTGATTGGAGAGGCGGGTCATCTCTTTTGGGAGATGGCCCGCCTTTTTGTGTCGCTGCCGGCTGTCGACCTGCCAAAAAGGGACAGGTTTATTTTGGTAGGTTAAACGTTTTATCAGGGATTGCCTCTTGGCCGCTCCAGCGTTTGCCCAGATAAAACCTGCCAAAATAAACCTGTCCCTAATTGGTAGGTTTTCGCTGCTATCATGGACAACGTTGAATTTCTACGAAGGAGCAGGGCATATGGCGATTCTTTTGGGATGCGATTCCGTCAGCCTAGAGTTTCCCACCAAGCATATTTTCGATAGCGTGACGCTCGGCGTGGGCGAGGGCGACCGTATTGGTATCGTCGGCAAAAACGGCGACGGCAAGTCGACGCTGCTGAGCGTGCTCGCTGGCACGCTGGAGCCCGACGATGGCCGCGTGACGCATCGCCGCGGCACCACGATCGGGCTGCTCGGCCAAAAGGACCAGCTTGCCGATACCGACACCGTGCATCATGCCGTCGTGGGCGACACGCCCGAGTACGAGTGGGCCTCGAGCCCCCGCACACGCCAGATTCTCACCGGCCTCATTAGCGATGTGCCCTGGGAGGGCACGGTGGGCGAGCTTTCGGGCGGTCAGCGCCGCCGCGTGGACCTCGCACGCCTACTGATCGGCGACTACGACGTGCTCATGCTCGACGAGCCTACCAACCACCTGGACATGCGCACCATCAACTGGCTCGCGCGCCATCTTAAGGCCCGCTGGCAGCGCGGTCAGGGCGCCATGCTCGTGGTCACGCACGACCGCTGGTTCTTGGACGAGGTCTGCACCAGCATGTGGGAAGTCCACGACGGCCAGGTCGATCCCTTCGAGGGTGGTTACTCGGCATATATCCTGCAGCGCGTGGAGCGCGACCGCATGGCCGCCGTCACCGAGGAGCGCCGCCGCAACATGGCGCGCAAGGAGCTCGCGTGGCTGAGCCGCGGCGCCCAGGCCCGCTCCACCAAGCCCAAGTTTCGCGTCGAGGCCGCCCGCGAGCTCATCGCCGACGTGCCGCCCGTGCGCGACGAGCTGGAGCTCAAGCGCCTGGCCGTGAGCCGCCTGGGCAAGCAGGTTATCGACGTGGTCGACGTGGACGCCGGCTACACCGATGCCGACGGCGCGTCCAAGCAGGTGCTCTCCGACGTGACCTGGCTCATCGGTGCGGGCGACCGCTATGGCCTGCTGGGCGAAAACGGCGCCGGCAAGTCCACGCTGCTCGACGTGATCCAGAGCAAGATCGCACCCCTGCGCGGCCGCGTGAAGATCGGCCAGACGGTGCGCTTTGGCGTGCTGTCGCAGCAGCTCGAGGAGCTCGAGCCCTTTATGGGCGACACGATCCGCGAGGTGCTGAGCAACTACAAGAAGTACTACGTCATCGACGGCAAGGAGACCTCGCCCGAGAAGCTCTGCGAGCGCCTGGGCTTTACGACCCAGCAGCTCTGGAGCCGCATCGGCGACCTTTCGGGCGGCCAGCGCCGTCGCCTGTCGCTGCTGCTGACGATCCTGGACGAGCCCAACGTGCTCATCCTGGACGAGCCGGGCAACGACCTCGATACCGACATGCTGGCGATTGTCGAGGACCTACTCGACGGCTGGCCGGGCACGCTGATTCTGGTGACGCACGACCGCTTCCTTATGGAGCGCGTGACCGACCAGCAGTGGGCGCTGCTCGACGGCCACCTGACGCACATGCCCGGCGGCGTCGACCAGTACCTGCGCCTGTGCAACGCCACCGCCGAGGGCGAGCCCGTGGGCGCGCCGAGCGCCAAGACCGGCACGTTCGACACCGGCGCGGCGGCGGTTGCGGCCGAGAAGCCCAAGTCGAGTGGCCAGCCCAACGGCCTTTCCAACGCCGAGCGCCAGAAGCTCCGCCGCGAGGTGAGCTCGCTCGAGCGCAAGATGGAGACGCAGCGCGCCCGCGTTGAGGAGGCCGAGGCCGCGATGGCCCAGGTCGACCCCACCAACTACACGGCGCTCGGCGAGCAGCAGGCAAAGATCGACGAGGCTCACGCCGCCATGGACGAGCTGGAGATGGCATGGCTCGAGGCGAGCGAAAAGCTCGAGGGCGAGGAGTAGACGAGGATGATCAAGGCCGCGTTTTTCGATATCGACGGCACACTGCTGAGCTTTAAGACCCACCGGATTCCGGCGTCGGCTCAGCAGGTGCTCGACAGCTTTCGCGAGCAGGGGATTGCGTGCGTGATCGCCACGGGTCGCCCGACCTATCAGATGCCGGATTGGCTGTTCGACCTTGGTTGGGATGCATACATTACGCTTTCGGGCCAGCACTGTTTTGATGCTGAGGGCGTCTACCGCAGCTGCCCGATCGATCCGGACGACGTCGCGGTGATTGTGGACCAGGTGGCGCAGGGGCGCTACGACTCTCTGTGCATGCAGGGCGAGAACTCGTTTGTGAACCGCCTGTCCGAGCGTGTGGTGACGGCCGGTAGCAACGCGGGAATCGTCTACCACGAGGAGCCGTTTGAGCACGCCTTCGATGCGCCGGTTTACCAGTTCTGCGCCTTTGTGGACCCGGCCGACGAGCATATCGTGACCGACGCGGTGGCGCATTCGCTTACCACGCGCTGGTGCGATTTGTTCTGCGACATTATTCCCGCTAATGGCGGCAAGGACCTGGGCGTGGCGGCGACGCTGGAGCGGCTGGATATCGACGCGAGCGAGGCGATTGCCTTTGGCGACGGCGAGAACGACCTGTCGATGTTCTCGGCCGTGGGCACAAGTGTTGCCATGGGCAACGCGCAGGATACGGTGAAGGCCGCAGCGACCTACGTTACGACCGCCGTAGACGACGATGGGATCTACAACGCTGCTAAACACTTTGGGCTGCTATAGCTGCGGGCCGACACCGGCACCTGGGGACACCCCTTGAGGAGCGTCCCCATTTTGTTTTCGTCCCGCACGTTTTGTGAAACACGGCTAACTTTTAAGCAAAGTAGTAAGACATGGGCAACTTTTGCGGTAAAGTAAATCAAGCAAAAGTATCCAAAGGCTAACTAGAAGCCATCGCGAAAGGCAGCCCATGGCCCTGCGTGAATCCGGAGAAGACTATCTCGAATCTATTTATGTGCTCTCGAAGCACCAAGGCATCGTTCGATCGATTGACGTTGCCGAATACCTGGGCGTAACCAAGGCAAGCGTCTCCAAGGCCATGGCGACGCTGGAGAACAGCGGCTATGTCGAAATGGGCAAGCGCGACGTTCATCTGACGGAGCGTGGCCTGGAGGTCGCTCGCCAAATGTGGGAGCGCCATTGCTTTTTTGTTGGGCTGCTCGAGGACGCAGGCGTTTCGGAAGAGGTTGCCTCGCAAGAGGGGTGTCACATGGAGCACTGCCTGAGCGAGGAAAGCTTTGAGAAGCTAAGGGCAATGCTGGGCCGGGACGGCACATCGGCCCCAACAATGACCGACTAACGTTCCCCCAGTAGCGCGCCGTTCGCGCAAAGCGCGAACCAGCGACCGGGACAGGAGGCCCTACCAACCAAGTCTAACTCAGCCAAGGAACCCCGCCAGCAAGCGATGCCCAAGAACCGTCAGCAACGTCACCGCAGGCCGGGGCCGGGCTTGGTTTTGAAAACATTCCGCAGACCAGAAGTGCCCCCGTTCGTAGCTCCGAAGGAGCAGAACGGGGGCACTTCATTGGTCGAGGACGTTTTCAAAACCAAGCCCGGCCCCGGCCGGACAGCCCACGAACGCTACAGGTTCTTGATACCCATCGCGCGCATGGCGTTCAGGATGGCGATGATCGCCACGCCTACGTCGCCGAACACGGCAAGCCACATATTGGCAATGCCGAGCGCCGCCAGCACCAAAATCAGCAGCTTAATCCCCAGCGCGAAGATGATATTCTGCCAGACAATCGTCATGGTCTTGCGCGCCACGCGGATCGCGCGGGAGATGTTGGACGGCTTGTCATCCATGAGCACCACGTCGGCGGCCTCAATCGCAGCATCGGAGCCCATGGCGCCCATGGCAATGCCCACATCGGCACGGGTGAGAACGGGCGCATCGTTGATGCCGTCGCCGACAAAGGCGAGCTTGCCCTTGCCGCTTTCGGCCGCGAGCAGCGCTTCAACACGCTCGACCTTGTCGCCCGGCAGCAGCTGCGCGTGGAACTCGTCGAGGCCCAGCTGCTTGGCCACGGCGGCTGCCACTTTCTCGCGGTCGCCCGTGAGCATGACGGTGCGGTTGATTCCGGCGGCGTGCAGATCGCGGATCGTCTGCTCGGCATCGGCCTTAACGGTGTCTGCAATCACGATGTGGCCGGCGTACACGCCGTCAACGAGCACATGCAGAATCGTTCCGACGACCTCGCAATCGGGTGCTTCAGCGCCGGCTGCGGCGAGCATCTTGGCGTTGCCGACGACGACATGCTTGCCGTCGATGGTTGCCGTCACGCCGTGGCCCGCGTCGTTGGCGGAGTCGTTCACGCGCTTGGGGTCGACCTCACCCTGGAAGGCGGCGCGCACCGACTGCGCGATGGGGTGATCGGAGAACGACTCCGCAAGGGCTGCGACCTCAAGCAACGACTGCTCGGTATAGCCAGCCTCGGGGTGCGCCGCGACCACCGAGAACGTGCCGTTGGTGAGGGTACCCGTCTTGTCAAAGACGACGGTGTCCACGTCGGCGAGCGTCTCGAGGTAGTTAGAACCCTTGATGAGAACGCCCAGCTTGGACGCGCCGCCGATGCCGCCAAAGAAGCTCAGCGGCACGCTGATCACGAGCGCGCACGGGCAGCTGACGACCAGGAAGGTCAGGCCGCGCAGGATCCAGTCGGACCAGGCGCCGGTGACCAAGCCGCCGCCGAGCGCGAGCACCGCGGCAGCGCCGGTGACGGCGGGCGTGTAGATGCGGGCAAAGCGCGTGATGAAGTTCTCGGTGCGCGCCTTCTTTTCGCTGGCATTCTCCACGAGCTCTAGGACGCGTGCGACGGTGGACTCGCCAAACGGCTTGGTGGTGCGCACGTGGATGAGGCCCGTCATGTTGATGCAGCCACTGATGATATCGTCGCCGGACTTGGCGGGTCGGGGGACTGACTCGCCCGTGAGCGCGGCGGTGTCGAGCTGGGTTTCGCCCTCGACGATGACGCCGTCGATAGGCACGCGCTCGCCGGGCTTGACCACGATCACGGTGCCGACGGCGATGCCATCGGGAAAGACCTGTTCGAGCGTGCCGTCGGCTTGCTCGACGTTAGCGTAGTCGGGCGCGATGTCCATCATGGCACTGATCGACTTGCGGCTCTTGCCCACGGCGTATGCCTGGAACAGCTCGCCGACCTGGTAGAACAGCATGACGGCGGCGCCTTCGGCCATGTGCGGGTCGGTATCGGGGAAGAGCACCATGGCAAACGCGCCGATGGTCGCGACGGCCATAAGGAAGCTCTCGTCGAAGGCCTTGCCGCGGCGGATGTTATTGAATGCCTTTTGCAGTACGTCGTAGCCGGCAATCAAAAACGGCACGAGGAACAGCACAAAGCTGGCGTAGATGTCGCCTGGGGTGCCGAATGCGGCGGTGAGGGTGCCAAGCTCATCGAGGGCGTACACCACGGCAAAAATGCCCAGCGCTACCAGGATGCGGTTGCGCTTATGCTCGAGCGACTCTTTCTTCTTGCGCTTCTTCTTTTTCTTCTTGGGGTCGGCGGTGGCCATGACTCGTATCCTCCCATTTGAATGTATGAACACTCACTCATATAATTTCGCGTGCAAAGGCCGCGGCAAGCGCGGCCTTTGCAGGTTGGCGTAAACCTGGGCTAGAGAATGATCTCGCAGTCCGGCTCGGCGTCGGCGGTGAACTCCACGACACGGTCGAGGACCTCGTCGAACTCGGTGTCATCGGCCTCGAGCGTCAGCTTCTGGGTCATAAAGTTGACGGACACGGATTTGACGCCCTCGAGCTTGGCCAGCTCGTCTTGAAGCTCGCGTGCGCAGTTGGCGCAGTCGATCTCGTCGAGTTTAAACTGCTTTTTCATGGTGGGTTCCTTTCCCTGTTTTGCGGCTTGGGTGCAGGCCGCGCTGGTACCGTGGTTGGTTGCTATTCGCAGATATGGCTCATGCCCTGGTTGAGCATGGTGTAGACGTGATCGTCGGCAAGCGAGTAGAGGATGTTGCGGCCGTCGCGGCGGAACTTGACCAGGTGCGACTGCTTAAGCGTGCGCAGCTGGTGCGATACTGCCGACTGCGAGGTTTCGGTTGCCTCGGCGATTTCGGCCACGCAGAGCTCGCGGCCCATGAGGGCATAGAGAATCTTGATGCGCGTGGTGTCGCTGAAGACCTTGAACAGGTCAGCGAGGTCGTAGAGAAGCTCCTCGTCGGGAAGGTCCTCGGGCGAGCAGGTGGTGGGGACGATTGGCTCAGTGGCCTCGGTGTCGGGCTTCGTTTCATCAACGCAGACGCTCATTGCAATATCCTTTCATATGAACATGCGCTCATATAACTCACTTCCGATTATATGAGCGCATGTTCATATGTCAATACAATTTGCGATAATTTCGATGACTGCTTGCTGTCTCTGCGATTTTCTGTGGGTTAGGATGCATCGACACAATGCTCGCCAACATATTTCGAGATGTTCGGCCAGCATGCTAAGAAAGCCGCCTCGAGAAGCATTAGAGCTGTTCATATTTGTACTTTATCTTGTTAAATACCGTGAGAATCAGTTCTTTTTCTACGGGAGTTCCTGCAGAATCAGTTTTATCTAAAGTTATATTGAGCATTGCTGCAGCCAATCAGGCAAATCGGTGGCCGAATAAGTCGAAAAATGTAGGTGGACATCCGCAGAGACCGCCTTTAGAAGAGCGAATTCTCAATTAGATCAATAATCGCGTCGTCTTCCGCGCGGTTTTCATCGATTTTTGCGGACATTTCGCATTCCCATGGCCCATTGATTTCTTCAGCAAGGGCCCCAACGTGTTGCATGTCATCGGGTTCGGGCACATCGTTGATGCTCGGGTCATCAGCTTGCGGATATTGGCTTGCAATTTCGCGCTTGGCGGCCTCTTCTTCTTTGAGTGTCTCCAGGACGCGGCGGCCGTATTCGAAGTAGCGCCGCAAGACAAATTGACGAAGAGTTTCTTGCAGGATGGCGAAGTCATCCGGGAGTCGACCGGGCCATATCTTCTCGCGAATGCGAATCGCTTCCATGACCCGTCTAAAAGCGGACTGCTTGAAAAACGAATGACGACTAACTGTGATAACGGCATATCCCATGTTTCGCAGCGTGTTTCGGCGTTCCTCGTCAATTGATTGCTGTTCGGGCTCGTCGTGGTAAAAGCCGTTGTATTCGATATCGGTCATCGAATTTTCGAGCAGCGCGTCGAGGTAGAAAACCGTCCGTCGCGTTAGGGCGGCGTATCTTTTGGGGACTGGGATCGGATAGTCCGTTTTGATAGCGCGTATGGCTAAGCCACCCATTGACTTGGGCATTGTCAGCATCATGACAAACGCCGTTTCGAGTGGGGAGCGACAGCCTTCGCGTACATAAGAAAGTGCCTTAAGTGCTTTATTAGATCCACGATACCCCGATGCCTCTGAAAAGAAGGCTCTGAGCTCTTCAACGCTGGTTAGGGCTGGGCGCTCGCGATATTGAGTTTCGTCGGACGTTCCAAGCGCGTAGGAGCCGCAGATTTCAAAGTAATACTCAACGAGCTCCGAAAGGTTGAGGTCGGCTGCTGCTTCTAACGCGCACAGCTTGATATCGACGATGTGGACGTTCGGCTCGAGTTCTAGGTAGCTTTCTGCATCAAACGTATAGCGCGTGCAGTGGCAGATGCAGCCCTTGCGGTGCCTTTTGGCATTATTGGAAAACGTCAGCACATGGATGCTTTCAGAATCGACATTCTTTCTGTTGAGCCATGCTCGCGCCGCTTCCAGGTCGGACGTGGTCGGCGCAGACACCTTGATCTTTTCCATGGGTATGGGATCGGTCGCGTAGCTTGCGAGCGAGTTGACTGTTTGGTATACAGCGCGTGCCGTGGTATGTGACAGAACGATTCCCATACGCGCATGATGGCATAGCGGACGCCATATACGCCCGAAACTTCGGGCAACGGTATTGGGGCGCGGCTTATCTTCTGCGAACGGTGGGTTTTGAGCTGTCGTATTGAGGGGGGCAGCTTCGGCTGGGGAGGTTTCTGTCGGCCGCCCCATTTTGGTGAACTTTAGTTGCGGATTCGTAGCTTCTAAGCGTTTTTGCCGACCGCTCAGATGCCTCACCAACATAATTTGAGTTATTCGGCCTTATCCTATACGAATGGTGCGATCGCAACGTCCTATTCGAATTGATTCAGGTAGATTTATGGGGCTTGGTTGCGAAATTGGGGCGACTATAGCGCTCGATTGCGGTTCAAGGGGCCTCGACTAGTGGTTCAGCTGGCCGAACAACTCGAAAAAAGTAGGTGGGCCAACCTGCCGACTATGTGAAGCACGCGAATTTGCTCGTTTTGATGCAAACTAGGGTGCAGCCATAAGACTGCGCCCTAGTTTACTGCGTGCCGGTGCCTCCAGACGGATTGCACTGTGCCTGGCAGGCGCTCCCGCAGATGGATCGGTTATTTCGCGAATAGGTTCTTGAGGTTGAACTCGGCCTGTACCGTGCGGAGCATGAGGTCGGTGTCGTCCAGACCCAGATGCTGCTCGTTGGCGTCGGGCGCGAGGGTGCCGCGACGGCGTGCCCAGTTCTCGAGCGCGGCGGGGGCGGACTCGCGGGGGAGCGAGCGCACGTCGGCGTCCAGGCTGCGGCAGATCTGGCGCGAGTCGATGACAATGATCTTACCCGCGCGGCGTGCCTCGGCGTAACCGTCCAGGTGAATCTTGAACCAGCTGTCCTCAAAGGCGGCGTTATGCGCCATGTACGGGTACTTCTTCATAAGCTTGAGCAGCTGCTTTTGCAGCTCCTTGTTCTCGCGGAAGGGCGTTTTGCCGTCGATGTCGTCCCAGGTAATGTGGTGGATATTCGACAGCGGCACATCTTCGCCGCGGTAGATGTCGGGCAGGCCACAGTAGTGCGCCTCGGCGTCGTGCGGGATGGCGTCGCTGGTGAGTTCCATGATCTCCCAGCCGACGTTGATGATATAACCGCGTTCGGGTGCACGGCCGGTGGTCTCGATGTCGACACCGAGCACGGTGCCCTGGATGGGCTTGCGGGCGTAGGCCACGCCGAGCGCGTCGCGGTCGCCGCGGATCTCGCGCATGACCGACGCGGCGGTGCGCTTTTGCATCTTACCGATGGCGGCGCAGGTGTCGGCATCGGACAGGCCGCGCGAAAGCGTCGCGGGCGTCACGTTGCGCAGGCGCGCCTCGCCAATCTGGTCGCACAGGTCGCGGTTGCGGTCAGCCAGGTCGCGCACGGTGGCAAAGTCGAAGCTGGGGTCGCCCTCGGCGGTAAAGTACTCGGTTCCGAGCACCTTAAGGGCCTCCTCGCCCTTCTGGCGCTCGGACTCCATGGCGCCGTGATCGCCATAGATAAACATGGGGATAAACGGCTGACGCTCGTATTCGAGTGCTTGTGAAACGTTCATATAACTGCTCCTTGGACGGGCCGCACCGCGCGGCTCGGGTTCATTGAGATGTGGCGAGATGATAGTTTACCATGGGCAACTA
>CABVBR010000029.1 GCA_902496645.1 uncultured Collinsella sp. | reverse complement strand
ATGCTCGCCCGCCCACGAAGGACCGCCTCGCGCGCGGCGTGCACATGGAAGATGAGCGACTTGCCGCGGCCCGTTCCCATAACCGCCAAGACACTCTGGTGATCGGCCAGGGCATCGAGCGCCTCGACCTGCGCGCGGTGCGGCTGATTCGAGCCGATAAAGCTATGAATAAGCGAGCGCGTCAGCTCGGTATAGGAAAGCTGGGCGAGCGTCTGGCGCTTGCGGGACTCCAGGCGAAGACCGGCGTCCGCAGGCTCCACGCCACGGCGAAGCTCGCATGCTGGATCGTCAACGTTGGGCATCGCGGTATCGCGGACCAGGACATCCTTGATCATAAGCTTGGGCTTTACGCGGCCCTGCCAATGCTCGGCCACGGCCTCGAACACCAAGTCGACCGCGCTATCGCAATTGATGAGCTTATCGATCTGCGGTACGCGGAACATGATGGCCGGCACGCTCGCGGCGCCATCCGTCGCCACAAAGCGCATGTGCTCGCCGGTCTTGCCCACCACGGCGCGATCGCACATCGTCACGCCCTCGGCGGCCAGCAGCGGCACCTTGTTGCCCTGGCCAAACGGCTCAAGGCGGGAAATCTGTTCGATGGTCTCGATATTCAGCTCGGAAAGGTCGACGGTGGCGGCAACCTCGTCGGTGTCTTCAAAGTCCTCGGCGGAAAGCTCCGATAGCACGGCGGAAAGGCGGCGGCGGAACTCATCGAGCTTGGATGCCTCGATGGTCACACCCACCGCACCGGCATGTCCGCCGCGACGAATCAGCAGGTCGGAACAACGCTCGACGGCGTCAAACAGGTTAACTTTGCCCACCGAGCGACCAGAGCCGCGCGCGATACCGTCCTCGATCGAGAACAGCAGCGCCGGCACGTGATAGCGATTGGTCAAGCGGCTCGCCACGATGCCTTTGACGCCCTCGTGCCAGCCCTCGCCGCCCACGACGATTGCGCGCCCGCCGTCATAAGTCTCCTCGACCTTCGCCATGGCATCGCGCGTGAGCTCCGCCTCGATCTCACGGCGTTGGCGATTGATTTCCTCGAGCTCGGCTGCCAGTGCACTTGCTTCGATAGGATCACGGGCAAGCAGCAGGTCGAGCGCCAGCTTGGGATCAGCCATGCGGCCGGCAGCATTCAGACGAGGGATGAGCGAAAACGACAGGCCGTCGGCCGTAATGGTAGAAAGGTCGGCCTTGGCAAGTGCGGCAAGCGCGATATAGCCGGGACGGGCCGTCACGCGCATCTGCTGGATGCCCTCGGCGACCAGTGCGCGATTCTCGGGCGTGAGCGGCATCATGTCGGACACGGTGCCCAGCGCCGCGACCTCGATCAGCGAACGCCAATACGACGGCTTGCCCAAACGCTCGCCCAGGACCTGCACCAGCTTGAGTGCCACGCCGGCACCGGCAAGCTCGCGCGAGGGGCCCTCGTCCTCGAGCTTGGGGTCGGTCAGGGGCACGCCCTGCGGCACCTGGTCGGAGGGCTCGTGATGGTCCGTGACCACCAAATCGATCCCCAGGCTCTCCAGATAGGAGACTTCTTCCTTGGCGGCAATACCGTTATCGACGGTCACGATCAGCTGAGGGCGAGCGAGCTCGTTAACGCGGTCGAGCGCCGCGCGCGAAAGACCGTAGCCCTCGTCAAAGCGATGCGGAATAAACGGCGTGACATCGGCGCCAAACGTGCGCAGTGCCTCGGTCAACAGGCAGGTCGACGTAATACCGTCAACGTCAAAATCGCCAAAGACCGCAATGTGCTCGTGGTTGCAAATAGCACGCTCGACGCGGTCGGCAACGACCGACATGCCCGGGATAATGAGTGGGTCGGCCCAGTCGCGATCGAGCGAAGGCGTCAAAAACAGCTGACCTTCTTCGATGGATGTAATGCCGTGCGCGACCATAATACGCGCCACCAGCCCGGGAATGCCCAGGCCAGCCGAAAGCTCCTTTTCGAGCTCGGGGTTTTGCTGAGCGACCGCCCAGCGATGCGTCGTCTTAAGCGATGACATAGGCGCCCACCCCCGATAGGGGCAGGTCGCCGCGATACCTCTCACGGTTCATAGCGATGAGTCCTCTGTGTATGCCCGCTTCGGCAGGCAGATCTGTTGAACGGATTTATTATACCGTGCAGAGCAGACGCAAATCGCCGCAGCACGCCGCGGTTTCGGTAAACGATGCCGGTAATAGCCTCGAAATATTCGAGCGTTTCTGACGCACGGACGCATGCGAGCGTCTAGCATATCCATTCAAAACGGGTTCACGGGCAAAGGGAGTCACAAGCGCATATGAAGCAATGGGTTGGACTGGGCAAGTTTCTCGCGGGGCACATGCAGGTCATCGTTCCGATTTGCGTGGCACTCGGCGTGCTCTTTCCCCAACAGATTGGCGTACTCAAGCCCATCGTTCCCACCTTGTTTGCCTTTATGACGTTTCAGGGTGCGCTCAGCAACACCTTTCACCAGGTAACCGAGGTGTTCCGCCGTCCGTTGCATCTGATTGCGGCATTGCTCGTCTCGGCGGCACTCATCCCCCTTGCAGCCTATGCCGCAGGATCGTTGTTCTTTGGCTCCAACCCAAACCTTGTCTGCGGCATCGTGCTCGAGTACAGCGTACCCGTGGCAGTCACCGCCTTTATGTGGATTAGCATGTTCGGCGGCAACGGCCCGCTCGCGCTCACCATCATCCTGACGTCCTCGGTCATCTCGCCCGTCACGATTCCGCTCACGCTTAAGCTCCTGCTGGGTGCCACCGTTGCAATCGATGTTCCGGGCATGATGCAGAACATGGCCTTTATGATCGCCATCCCCGCCGTGCTCGGCATCGTGGTCAACGAGTTCACGCGCGGATGGGGACACGAGAAACTCTCCCCCGCGCTTTCGCCCGCCTGCAAGTTCATGATGATGGGTGTCATCGCCTCCAACTCCACCGCCATGAGCGAGTACGTGCTGCACATGAATGCGGTGCGCCTGGAAGTCGCCCTCTTTATTTTGACCTTCGCCATCAGCGGCTTTGTCGTCGGCATTCTGGTCGCCCGCGCGTTGCACCTGCCGTATAGCGAGACGACCACCATGTGCTTTACCTGCGGCATGCGCAATATCTCTTCGGGCGCCGTCATCGCCACGCAGTATTTTCCCGGCGAGGTCGTGTTTCCCGTCATGTGCGGAACGCTGTTTCAGCAGGTGCTCGCCTCGGTTATCGGACATCTCTTTGAGCGACTGACCGGCGAGGAGCGCGCCGCCCAGCGCAAGCGCGTCGAGGCCGGCCGCGACGCCATGGGACGCTAGACTGTCCGCATTACGCGGGTGTTAGTCTTGCTATACGAGCGTTTCCAGATGCGCACGCAGACGCTCTGCATCGATATCGAGCGTGGTCTCGGCATTAACCTGGGCCAAACGATAGCCGACAAAGTAGGGCGAAACCACCCAACGCGGAAGCGCCTTGGCAATGGTCCGGCCGCCCAGGTGATAGAAGAACAAGTTGTACGACTCTGCGCGACCACCGTGGTGCTCGTTTAGGATATAGCGCAGAGCTACCTGGATCGCATCGGCAAAGAGATCCGCCTCGGCTTGGTCTCGTGCGTCATCGCTGGCGGCGATTCCCTGCGGGGCTGAAACGTTGATCTCAAAGAACCCCATGATCGGTTCGGCTGAGATATTGACCGAGATTCTCCCCTGTTGCCAGACATTGATGCCTTCGAAATTGGCGGAAGCCAGCGAAGCATAGCCGTCTTCCTGCTCCAAACCCACAATCTGCATGTGCGGATGGACCAGACTGCCGCCCGAAAGTGGGCCCTTGTTCTTGTACATGAGAACGCTGCGATACTGTCGGGAGTCAATCATCCGCTGCCAGCAATCCAGGGCAAACCGCATAACATGATGCAGCTCGTCCGGCGCATAGGTCACCAGGTCGGCGTCGTGGTCGGACGACTCAATCAATACGGTCTGGCGAGTGGCCCGCAAGGTCTTAAACTTATTCTCGAGCCAGATGCAGCCACCGTCGCGCCGGATGATATTGGCGAGTTCCTCGGTATCGCAAAAGGGGCACGCGGTGCCGGGACGACGGTTGTCGTCGGGCTTACCGTTCGCCTGCTGAACGTCAAATACCAGCGCCACGGGTTATACCTCCAGCGGCACGATCTTGGTGCCATGGAGTTCGGAGACGCCCAGTGCCGCCGCCACGGTATCGCGATTGGCCGTGGAAATGCCGCCACCGGGAAGAATGGTCAGGCGGTCGCCCGCATACTCGACAAGACGCGACAGGTGCTCCAGGTTGTCCTCGATCGGCGTTCCGGCAGCACCACCATGCGTCAGGATGCGCGTGATGCCGCAGTCGGCGAGTGTGTCAATGGCATCGAGCTGAGCCTCGAGCGAGAGCTGGTCAAAGGCCATGTGAAAGGTGATATCGATGGCCCCGCGCTTGCACTCCTCGGTCGCGCAGCCCGTAGCCATCACGAGGGCGCCGAGGGTGAGCTCGTCGAGCGCCCAGCCGCCGGCACAGGGCTTGCAGCAGCCAAAGACCAGGCCGTCAACGCCGGCGCTCACGGCAAGACCCAAGTCCATCTCCATCATGCGCAGCTCGTCCTGGTTGTAATGAAAGTCGCCACCACGCGGACGAATCATGCACATCGCTCGCGCGTCATGCTCGTGAGCATAGCTGACCGTAGTGCTGATAACGCCGGCCGAGGGCGTGGTACCACCGACGGCAAGGTTATCGCACAACTCGATGCGCTTAGCACCGGCATCGATAGCCGCCGGCACACGCTCAAAGTTCTCGGCACAAAACTCGTACAGCATAGATAGCCCCCAGGAGACATTTCGATTTTCACACGGCATTGTCGCACGTTAAATAGCAACCCGCACGATGGAACAAAACCTTGACAAGGAGTGTCCCAAAGTGCCGGCACATAAGGAACGTCCCCAGGTGCCACCTTGAGCGATGGGTACTCATTTAAGTACGTCCCCAATGAGTACCCGCAGGGGACAGACAGACCGGACTCCCTATACGACAACTGTTGACATCATATACTATGTGTCATATAGTAGGTGTTACACAGTATACTACGAAAGGAGGTGTGCGGATGGAGGCACAGATGAAGCGCGGCTTCCTCGAGGCCTGCGTGCTCGCGGCCGTCTCGGGCGAGGAATCCTACGGCTATCAGATCGTGAAGGACGTGCCCGCGAGTATGGGGCTCACGGAATCCACGCTCTATCCGTTGCTCAAGCGCCTGGAGAAGGCGGGCTGCATCACCGCGCGCTCCGCCGAGCACAACGGGCGGCTGCGGAGGTACTACCGCATCACGGACGCCGGGCGCGAGCGTATCGCCGAGTTCCTCGCCGAATGGCCATCCGTGCAGGAGATCTACCGTTACGTGGAGGGGGCGCACCATGACGCGCGATGAGTTCTTGAACCGGCTGGGCGAGCTTCTGGCCTGCCTGCCGGCAGATCAGGTAAAGGAAACGCAGGAGTTCTACGCGGAGGCCATCGCCGACCGTATGGAGGACGGCATGACGGAGGCCGAGGCTGTGGCCGCCATGGGCACGCCCGGTGAGGTCGCCGAGGCAACGCTCGACGAACTGCCCGCCGTGCCGCGCGCGATCGCGAGGACCAAGCGCAAGAGCACGGCACTTCTATGGGCGCTCGCCATCGTGGGCTCTCCGGTATGGATTCCGCTGCTGCTCGCGTTCGTCGCCGTTGCCGCTGCAGTCTACATCTGTATTTGGGTTCTTGCGCTCTGCGTGTGGATCGTGGCCGCGGCATTCGGGGGCGCGGGCCTGGTAGGGCTCCTGTTCGCCGTGGACGGCATCATTATCGGGCATGTTCCGTACGTTTTGGCCTCGATGGGAATGGGATTCGCTTCCATCGGTGTGGCGCTCCTCACGGGAGCCGGCGCCTGGACGGCGTCCAAGCAGATCGCGCGCCTCTCTGCCCTTTGGGCGAAGAAAGCCGTTTCGCCCTTCTGGAAAGATCGAGGCAATAAGAGCCGCATGGGCGCCGAAGCGGCGCCGCTCACGGCATAGGAAGGAGTGCAAACATGTCCAGCGTAAAAAGGATTTACCTTGCCGTAGCGGGTGGGCTTGTTGCCACGGGGCTCGTCCTGGCTGCTATCGGATTTGTGGCCTCCGGCTTTAACCTCGCTGTGCTCAACACGCAGATCGACCTGCGCGATGACACCATCATTCTGGGTGGTGTTGAAATAGACGACCCGACAGGGCTTCCACTCATCGAGCAGCTTGCCGAGGTCGGCGAGATCCATATTGGATCTGCAACGACTGGTTCGTCTTCTCCTCGCAAATGATCGAGCTCGTAGCAGCCGTCCCCCCCTTCGGGCGCACCACGACGGGCATGAGCACGCCGCGCTCGGAGCCTTTTTGCGAGACCTTCCGTCACGCTCTTCCTGCGTGGTGAACCGGTCATCGACCGACGAGAGGCTGATGGGAATCTCTCGACTTCGGGCCAATCCCGCTCACCGATCTGGTCTTCCTTCGTGATGCGCACATAAGCGAGCAGACACCGCGCAGAGCTTCAGCGCGGCCGCACTTCCACGTCTATGACGGAGGTGCCCGGCGGCGTCTTGGCGATCCCCTTGTTTGCAGGCGTTAGCGCGTGGGGATCGCCCACTCGGGGGTCGAGGTCGCCGAGGACGGCGGCGAACCTCGCGGTGTCATTCGACATCGCGAGGTTCCCGGACCATGACCACCTGGCCTCGTACCGCGGCATAGCCCCAAGGGTGAGGAGCTTCGGCACGTCGATCAGGGCGCCCGCGCAGCGTCGGCCGGTCCGCCGTTCGGCAGAACGGCGGAAGTCCCTAGCCGCCCAGGTAAGCCTTGCGGACGTTGTCGTCGTGCAGGAGCTCTTGGCCGGTGCCGGTCATGGTGATCTTGCCGGTCTCGAGCACGTAGCCGCGCGTGGCGATTGAAAGCGCCATCTGGGCGTTCTGCTCGACCAGAAGCACCGTGGTACCGGCCTTGTGCAGGTCCTCGACAATCTGGAAGATCTGCTCAATCAGAATCGGCGCCAGACCCATGGAAGGCTCATCGAGCATGAGCAGCTTGGGGTTGCTCATAAGGGCGCGCCCCATAACGAGCATCTGCTGTTCGCCGCCCGAAAGGGTGCCGGCGACCTGGCGACGGCGCTCCTTAAGGCGCGGGAACTGCTCGTAGACGCGCTCAAGGCCCGGAGCCACCGTGGACTTGGGCTGCGTGTAGGCGCCCATCTCCAGGTTCTCCTCGACCGTCATCTGCAAAAAGGCGCGACGGCCCTCGGGAACCTGGGCCAGGCCCTTGCCCACCAGTTTATCGGCAGGCGTATGGGTAATGTCCTCGCCCATAAACTTGATGGAGCCGGTCTTGGAACGCAGCAGGCCCGAGATGGTTTTAAGCGTCGTGGACTTACCGGCGCCGTTCGCGCCGATCAGGGCCACGATCTCGCCCTCGTTGACGTTAAAGGAGATGTCCTTGATGGCGTGGATAGCGCCGTACCAGACGTTGATGTTGTAGACGGAAAGCATCGGCTCTGCCATTTAGTTCTCCCCCTTATCCTGCTTGCCCAGATATGCCTCAATTACGGCATCGTTGTTCTGGATCTCCTCGGCCGTGCCCTTGGCGATGACCTTACCAAAGTTGAGCACGCAGATGCCCTCGCAGATGTTCATGACGAGCGACATATCATGCTCGATAAGCATGATGGCGATGCCAAAGGTGTCGCGGATCTTGACGATGTTCTCCATGAGCTCCGCGGTCTCGGACGGGTTCATGCCGGCGGCAGGCTCGTCGAGCAGCAGCAGTTTGGGGTTGGTGGCAAGCGCGCGGACGATCTCCAGACGACGCTGGGCGCCGTAAGGCAGCGAGCCGGCCTGCTCGTTTGCCAGGTGCTCCATATCAAAGATGGACAGCAGCTCCATGGCGCGCTCGTGGGCGGCCTTCTCGTGCTTCCAGTACGTCGGCAGACGCAGCACGCCCTCAAAACCAGAGTAGCGCTCCTGGTTGTGCAGGCCGACCTTAACGTTGTCCTCCACCGTCATGGTGTTGAACAGGCGAATGTTCTGGAACGTACGGGCGATACCCATACGGTTGACCTGATAGACCGACTTGCCCGAGGTGTCCTCGCCGTCGAGCAGGATAGTACCGTGCGTGGGCTGGTACACCTTGGTGAGCAGGTTGAAGACCGTGGTCTTACCGGCACCGTTGGGACCGATCAGACCGGCGATCTCGGTCTTACCGATGGTCAGACTAAAGTCGTCGACTGCCTTAAGGCCGCCAAATTCAATGCCCAAGTGGATGCACTCGAGCGCCGGGCGCTGGCCCAGGTCGCGGTCGGGAACGATGGCGCCAGAAGGATACGGGACCATCTTGCCCTTGTTGAACTCAAACTTACTGGGCATCGGCTGCCACCTCCTTCTTGGAAGCAAAGCGGTCCTTAATGCGTGCGAAGAACGACTTGAGCTGCGGGTTGTTGGTAAAGATCATGACCAGGATCAGCACGATGGCGTAGATGAGCATGCGGTAGTCCGAGAACTGACGGAGCAGCTCGGGAAGCACCGTGAGCAACGCCGCCGCGATGACGGAGCCGCGCATATTGCCCAGACCGCCAAGGACCACGAACACCAGGATGAGGATGGACGTGTTGAAGTCGAACTTGGTGGCGGAGAGCTGCGAGAAGTTACCGCCGAAGAGAGCTCCGGCAGCACCGGCAAGGGCAGCGGAAACCACGAAGGCGATCATGCGGTACTCGGTGACGGAGATGCCTACGGACTCGGCTGCAATCTTGTTATCGCGCACGGCCATAATGGCACGGCCGGTACGGCTGCGAACCAGGTTGAGTACGATCACGAGTGCGACCATGACCAGGATGGCACCGGCGAGGAAGGTCGAGTACGTCGACACGCCCGAGGCGCCCTGGGCGCCCTTGATGATGGCGGTGCCGTCCTCGAGCAGGTGCAGGTCGTCGATCGTGGAGTTGCCCGTGATGTTAAAGATCACGTGCAGACCGCGGGAGTCGACGCCCACAATGAGGCAGGTGACGATCTCTTTGATGATCTCGCCAAAAGCCAGGGTCACGATGGCCAGATAGTCGCCGCTCAGACGCAGGACCGGGATACCGATCAAGAAGCCCAAGATGGCAGCGGCGATAGCGCCGACCACGATGCTGATGATCAGGCGCATCGGATCGGACGGGACGGCGCTCTCCAGCGCGACCGCGGTGACGATGCCCGTGTAGGCACCGACGCTCATAAAGCCCGCGTGGCCCAGCGACAAGTCGCCCGCGATGCCGACGACGAGGTTGAGGGAGATGGCCATGACGATGTAGGCCGTAATGGGAACCAGCTGACCGGCGATCATGCGCGGGATCATGTGGTTAGACTGCATAAAGAACACGATGGCAAATGCCACGATGCACATGGCGTACGTAACAAAGTCGTGACGCGTCTGCTTGTCTTTAAGAAACTTCATAACGCTCACCTACACCTTCTCGGGGACGTACTTGCCCAAGAGGCCGGCAGGCTTGACGAGCAGGACGATGATCAAAACACCAAAGACGATGGAGTTGGCAAGGCTCGTGGAAATGTAAGCCTGCGCCATCGCCTCGATGATGCCGATGAGAATGCCGCCGACAAAGGCACCGGGGATGGAGCCGATGCCGCCGAAAACGGCAGCGTCGAAGGCCTTGATGCCAGGCATGGCGCCCGTGGTGGGCTGCAGGACCGGCGAGTAGGAGCACAGGAGCACACCGGCGATGGCGGCAAGGGCGGAGCCGATGGCAAACGTCATCGAAATAGTGCGGTTGACGTTGATGCCCATGAGCTGAGCGGCGGCCTTGTCCTCGGACACGGCGCGCATGGCTTTGCCCATCTTGGTCTTACCTGTAAAGAACATCAGGCCGGCCATGATAACCAGGCAGGCGACGATGGTGACGAGCGAGACTGCGCTTACATTGAACTTGGCCAAGAACTCCGGCACCTGGAAGGTGACGAGCGAAGTGAAGTTCTTGGGCGTGGCGCCCCACAGAAGCTGCGCGGCATTCTGCAGGAAGTAGGACACGCCGATGGCCGTGATCAGAACGGCCAGCGGGCCCGCCTGACGCAGCGGCTTGTATGCCAGACCCTCGATGAGAACACCGAGAACGGTACAGACCACACAAGAGAGAATTACAGATGCCCAGCCCGGGAGGCCGAGATACGACGTGGCGCAGAACGAGACATAGGCACCGACCATGATGACGTCGCCGTGAGCGAAGTTCAGCATCTTGGCGATACCGTAGACCATGGTGTAGCCCAACGCGATGATGGCGTAGACGCTGCCCATGGACAGGCCGTTGACCAGGTATTGGATAAAGACCGTCATGTTCCACATCCCCCTTTCGAATAGGTTTCCAGTTGATGTATGAAACAGGGACGTTACATCGTCCCTAGATACCAAGCAAGCAGGGAAGGCCAAAACCTCCCCTGCTTGGGATCAAAACCGCTCTATGTAAGGCGGCCTATTAGGCCTGTACGTACTTGCCGTCGGTGATGACGTACGCCGTGGGCTCCTTCTGGACCTGGCCCTTATCGTTCCAGGTGAGCTTGCCGGTCAGACCGTCAACGGTAATCTTGAGCATAGCCTTGGGCAGCTTCTCGGCGACCTCGGTCGGGTCGGCGTCGACACCAAGACCGGCCTCCTTGAGGGCCTCGGCCACCGCGTGCACGCCGTCGTAGGCGTCGGCGGCAAACTGGTCGGGGGTATCGCCGTACTTATCCTTGTAAGCGTTGACGAAGTCGGCGTTCTTCTCGTCGTCGGCGGAGAACGGGGTCATGAGCAGCAGACCCTCGGCAAGAGAGGTGTCGAAGCCCTCAACGCCCAGGATGCCGTCCATGCCGTCGCAGCCCATCATCTTGACGTCATAGCCCATGTCCTTGGCGTTCTTGAGCAGGACAGACGCCGGCGTGTAGTAGATCGGCGCGAAGATCATGGTGGCGCCGGCCTGCTTGGCCTTGGTGAGCTGGTTGGTGAAGCTCGTGGAAGAGTCGTCCTTAAAGGTCTCCTCGTCAACGATCTCGAGCTTGGACTCAGCGGCCTGGGCCTTAAAGGCATCCGCGATGCCCGAAGAATAGGCGTCGCCGGAGTTATAGAACAGAACGAACTTCTCGTCTGCATACTTCTCGGCCAGGAACTTGGCAGCGTTGACGCCCTGGTTGGGGTCGGTAAAGCAAACCTGGAAGACGCAATCCTTGCCCTTAGTGACGTCCTCGGAAGACGCGGACGGGGTGATCATGAACGTCTCGGGGTCCTTGCCGCACTCGGCTGCAACGGCAACCGATGCGCCCGTGGTGGTCGGGCCGACGAGGGCCTGCATACCCCAGTCCAGAAGATTATTAAAGGCGTTGACGGCCTTCTCGCCGTCGGCCTGATCGTCCTCGGCCTTGCTGGCAAGCGGAAGCTCCTTGGTTGAGAAATCCTTGCAGCCAAGCTCGACGGCCTGAGTAACGGACTTGCCATAGGAGGCATTTGCACCGGTCAGCGGGCCGATGGTGCCAATCTTAAACGAGGCGTCGCTCGAAGCGGAACCGCTATCGCCGCCGTTGGAGGAGCAGCCAGCTAGAATGGACATCGCCCCCAGACCTGCTGCGCTCGCGATAACGCTCCTGCGATTCATAACAGGGTTCAATGACTTACCGGTGAGGCTCGACATGCGGCTCTCCTCTCAATTCTCGTCGGGTTTCGGTTACCCGACAGGCCATCCTTCGCCGTGTTCGGCGTTCGCAAAATAGTAGACGCTTTAGTTAAGAAAAGTGGCGATTATTTCAACTTTTCTTTCGGTTTGTCCTTTTATCCATATTTCTGCGTATTTTTACCGCTTTATGCAGGTCTGCCACTTTATTGTGTAAAAGTAATGTTTCCATTCTGTTACAAGCGTCCTCGCCCTGATTAAAAGAGTCTCACCGGTTGCGTTTTATACGCTCTTAGGCGGCGATGTACTTGCCGTCCTGAATCACATAGGCCGTAGCAGGTTTCTCGACCTGGCCCTCGTCGTTCCAGGTAAGCTCGCCGGTCAGGCCCTCGATCTTGATCTTACGCATTGCCTTGGCAAGGTCGGCGGCAATATCGGCGCCGTCGGCCGTCGTGTCAATGCCGGCCTTGTCGATAGCCTCGGCGATCGCGTGAACGCAGTCGTAGGCGTCGGCGGCAAACTGGTTGGGGGTCTCGTCGTACTCCTCTTTATATGCCTTAACGAAGTCGGCGTTCTTCTCGTCGTCGGCGGAGAACGGCGTCATGAGCAGCACGCCCTCGGCAAGGGAGGTATCGAAGCCCTCGACGGAGAGCAGGCCGTCCATGCCGTCGGTACCCATGAGCGTCATGTCGTAGCCCATATCGCTCGCGTTCTTGAGCAGAACGGACGCCGGGGTGTAGTAGATCGGCGCAAAGATGAGCGTGGCGCCGGCCTCCTTGGCCTTGGTCAGCTGGTTGGTAAAGCTCGTGGAAGAATCGTCCTTGAAGGTCTCGGTATCGACGATATCGAGCTTGGACTCCTTGGCCTGCTCGGCAAAGGCATCGGCAACGCCCGAGCTGTACGTATCGCCGGAGTTATAGAACAGGGCGATCTTGGCGTCCGCGTACTTCTCGGCCAAGAACTTCGCGGCGCTCGTGCCCATGGTGGGGTCGGTGAAGCAAACCTGGAAGACCGTGGTCTTGTCCTTGGTGACGTCGAGCGACGAGGCAGAAGGCGTGACCATAAGCATGTCGTCGGCAATCTCGCCCGAAACGGCGACGGCGGCACCGGTGGTGACGGGGCCGACGAGCGCCTGCATGCCCCAGTCGCACAGGGTATTGAAGGCGTTGATGGCCTTCTCGCCGTCGGCGACGTCGTCCTCGGACTTAAGCGAGAGCTTGAGGTCCTTGGTCGAGAAATCCTTGACGGCGAGCTTGGCACCCTTCTCGACCGAGACGCCATAGGTGGCCGCGGCACCGGTCAGAGGGCCGATGACACCGATCTTGAATGCGCCGCCTTCATCGGCGGAGCCGCCATCCGAGCCACCCGACGAACAACCGGCAAGCGCGACGGTGCTACCGAGCGCGGCGGCGCCGGCGAGGAAGTTCCTACGGCTGAGCGTGCTGTTGATGTTGAACATGGTGTCCCCCTTTTCGCTGGCCGCGGCGCGGCCGTCTTGCGGTACAGGGCAAACCTTATGGTTCAAACGTTGACAGTTTGTTACGGAACTTCGTTTGTAGCGAGCGTGTTTCCAATGTTTCCGCAGCGTTTCGGGGGTAGCGTTTTGTGCGGCTCCTGTTGCCTGGCAAGCACGCGCTCTCGGTTCACGCTAGAATGCATTCAACCTTAACTGGTCAATCATCCATACAGATGCACGAAGGAGCTATCTATGAGCGAACCCCTGCGCACCGTGAACGTCGGCCTGATCGGTCTGGGAACCGTCGGCGGCGGCGTGGCCCGCTTGATCAAGAGCCACCACGATGAGTACCTGGCCGCCTACGGCATCGACCTTAAGCTGACCCGCGCCTGCGCGCTTGCCTGGGAGCAGGCCGAAGCCGCCGGTATTGAGCGCGAAGCCTTTACGAGCGACTGGCACGATGTCGTCACCGACCCCGCCGTCGACATCGTCGTCGAGCTGATCGGCGGCGAGCACCCCGCGACCGAGATTTTCACCACGGCCTTTGAGAACGGCAAGCACGTCGTCTCCGCCAACAAGGCCCTGCTCGGCCGCCATGTCGAGACGCTTGCCGAGAAGGCGCGTGAGTGCGGCGTGCAGATCAAATGCGAGGCCAGCTGCGGCGGCGGTATCCCCATCGTCAGCACGCTCGAGCACGACCTGGTCGGCAACAAGATCCTGACCATCGCCGGCATCCTCAACGGCACCACCAACTACATCCTGTCGCGCATGGACGCCGAGGGCGCCGATTACGCCGACGTGCTCGCCGACGCCCAGGCCAAGGGCTACGCCGAGGCCGACCCGTCCGCCGACGTCGACGGCTTCGACGCCGCCAGCAAGACGGCTATCCTCGCCTCCATCGGCTTTGGCACCCGCGTGACCACCGACGACGTCTACCAGCAGGGCATCCGTACCATCGGCGCCGAGGACATCGCCCAGGCCCGCGAGCTCGGCTACACCATCAAGCTGCTGGGCATCGCCCGCAACACCGATGCCGGCGTCGACGTCCGCGTGCACCCCACGCTGATCCCCGCCGACCACATGCTCGCCAAGGTCAACGGCGCCATGAACGCCGTCTACGTGGTGGGCGACGCTGTGGGCGAGACCATGTTCTACGGTGCCGGCGCAGGCTCCTTCCCCACCGCGAGCGCCGTCGTGGGCGATATCCTGTCGCTGTCTGAGCAGATCAGCCGCGGCGTGGCACCGCTGCCCGAGATTGAGCCTTACGGCCACAACCTCGCCTTTAAGCCCATGGACGAGCTCCAGACCAAGTACTATGTGCGCCTGAAGGTTGCCGACCGCGTGGGCGCCCTGTCCGAGACGGTCGATATCTTCGCCAAGCACAACATCTCGATCTCGCTCATCAACCAGGTCGAGGATGGCAAGTCGGGCGTCACCGACACCTGCTCGGTCATCTTCCTGACGCACCGCGCGCTCGAGAAGGACGTCCAGGCTGCCGCCGCCGAGCTTGCAGGCGTCGACTGCGTGGCCGAGGTCGCCAACGTCCTGCGCATCGAGGACGTCGAGGCCTGGACCGAAGGCGTTATGGCCAACTAGTTCGGTCTTCGCTATACGACATATATGTTGAGGGGCTCCCGTCCGGTCTTGGACGGGAGCTTTTTACTTGCGCGCTCGGGGCGCATCGGCGTGGCTTACGTTTGAACAACTTGACCGTTCATTGACAACCGGGGGTACCGTTCACCGATAAGCGAATGTGCTCGTTTTGGGCCGCCGCTATGCTGTGCTGCGTATGTCCGCACCCCCCGAAGAATGGAGGCACCATGTTGCTCGAGGGTAAGAAAGCAATCATCACCGGAGGCACGCGCGGCATCGGCTATGCCATCGCCTGCCGCTTTATTGAGGAAGGCGCTGCCGTCACCGTCTTTGGCTCTCGCCAGGAGACCGCCGACGCCGCCGTTGAGAAGCTGACCGCAGCCTATCCCGAGGCCAAGGTCTGGGGCCGTTCCTGTGATCTCACCTCGCTCGAGGCCGTAACCGAGGCCTTTACCCAGGCAGCCGCCGACATGGGCGGCCTCGATACGGTCGTCAACAACGCCGGCATCTCCCAGAGCACCCCGCTGCTCAACTACACCGCCGAGGAGTTCGCCAAGGTCATGAACCTCAACGTGACCGCTGTCTTTAACGGCCACCACGCCGCTGCCAAGATCATGACCGAGGCCGGTCACGGCGGTACCATCACCACCACGACCTCGATGGTCGCCAAGTATGGTCAGCCCTCCGGCGTCGGCTACCCCACGTCCAAGTTCGCCGTCAACGGCATGGTCCAGTCGCTCTCGCGCGAGCTCGCCCCCAAGGGCATTCGCGTCAACGCCGTCGCGCCCGGCGTGACCAGGACCGACATGGTTGCCGCCCTGCCCGACGAGGTCATCAAGCCGCTCGTCGCCACCATCCCGCTCGGCCGCATGGGCGAGCCCGAGGACGTCGCCAACGCCTTTGTTTTCCTGGCGAGCGACATGTCCTCCTATGTCACGGGCGCCGTGCTCCCCGTCGACGGAGCCGCCCGCTCCTAAGGAGCCACAAGCTTTGGCTTCAAGCTTCAACATAGCTCAACCAAAAAGGCGCGCCGTCTGAATCAACTGCAGACAGCGCGCCTTCTCCTGTTATGAAAGGGAAACTATGTCCCAGTATTTCGAATCAGAACGGGGCACGGTTTCCCCCAGGACCTCCTTGCGGAAGCTGCATCCCACTCTGAGCGCCCATTCCGGGACACAGCTTCCCAACGGCCCCCGTTTCGGAAACCACATCCCGTTCCGAGCCTTCAAAGCGGGACGCGGCTTCCCCGAGAAAGTATCGACTACTTACCGTCGTCTTCGGCTTCTTCGCGCGCATAGAGCTCCAGCATGCGGCGGCGGTATTCGCGCACGGCGAGCTTGGCGCGCTCCAGGCGGCGGCGCTCACGCGGAGTCAGCTCGGACGGGTCGACCTCGTCTCCATAGGTCTTATCGGCAAGCAGGTGCGCCGCGTCCACGATGCGGGCATCGATGTGGCCGCTCGCCGCCTCGGCGGAAAGACGCTCGGCAATCGTATCGAGCGTAGGCAAGCCCTCGAATACGCGACCATGGCCATGCGAAGTCAGCAGCTCGTGCTCACGTGCGAGCAGGCTCGCCAAATCGTGATGGGCGCGCAGGATGTCGAGCGCATCGGATGGATGCTCGGCAACTTCTGCCACGGCGGCGACCGGCGCGGCGTCGACCACGCGGTAGAAGAGCTGCGCGAGCAACGGCATCAAGAACACCGTGATGGCACCGGCAGCAACCATGACCGACGCAATATCTTGCGACA
>CABVBR010000028.1 GCA_902496645.1 uncultured Collinsella sp. | reverse complement strand
TCTTTTCATGGCAGTTTCCTTAGTCCTTAGCCAGAATGTCTGGTTGAATATCGGATTATCGACATAATATGCGAAAACCGCCGCAAGGGCCTCTGTCCCTTTGCGGCGGTTTTGGCGTTTGCGCAGATAAAACCTACCAAAATAAACCTGTCCCTTTTTGGCAGGTTTTAGCTTAGCAGCATGCGGTCGTTGGCGAGCTCGCCGCCCGAGACCTCCTCGAACTTCTGGAGCAGGTCGGCGACGGTGAGCGACTTTTTCTCGTCGCCGGCCACGCCGTAGATCACATGGCCCTCGTGCATCATGATCAGACGGTTGCCCAGACGGATGGCGTCGTTCATGTTGTGCGTGACCATGAGCGTAGTCAGGTGGTTCTCGTCGACGATCTCCTCGGTCAGGTTGAGCACCTTCGATGCCGTCTTGGGGTCGAGGGCCGCTGTGTGCTCGTCGAGCAGCAGCAGGCGCGGCTTGGTGAGCGTGGCCATCAGCAGGGTGAGTGCCTGGCGCTGGCCGCCCGAGAGCAGGCCGACCTTGGCGTTGAGGCGCGTGTCCAGACCGAGGTCCAAGCGCTTGAGCAGCTCAACGTACTCGTCCTTCTCGGCCTTGGTGACGCCCCACGAAAGACCGCGACGCTGACCGCGACGCTTGGCGAGGGCTAGGTTTTCGGCAATCTGCATGTCGGCTGCGGTGCCGCGCATGGGGTCCTGGAACACACGGCCCAGGTACTTGGCGCGCTGAGACTCGCTCAGACGCGAGATGTCGGTGCCGTCGAGCTCAATAACGCCCGAATCGAGCGGATACACGCCGGCAATCATGTTGAGCAGCGTGGACTTGCCGGCGCCGTTGCCGCCGATCACGGTCACAAAGTCGCCGTCGTTAAGGGTAAGGTCGACGCCGGTGAGTGCGCGCTTCTCGGTGACGGTGCCCTTGTTAAAGGTCTTTTTGACGTGCGAGAGCTTAAGCATCTGCCTCATCCCCCTTCGTGTAGGAGCTGCGGAGCTTATAGCGCTCCCAAACCACGGGCACGCACAGGGCCACGGCAACAATCACGGCGGAGAGCAGCTTCATGTCGTTGGCGTCCATACCCAGCTGCAGCACGATGGCGCGAATGAGGAAGTACACCACGGAGCCAAAGACGGCAGAGGCAAGACGGACGCTAAACTGCGTCAGACCGCCGGGCAGCAGGCGGCCGAGCACCTCGCCGATAACGATGGCGGCAAGACCGATAACGATGGCGCCGGTGCCCATGCCAATGTCAGCGTACTTCTGGCTCTGGCAGATGAGCGCACCCGAAAGGCCGATAAGGGCGTTGGAGAGCACGAGGGCGATCATCTTGGTGGAGTTGGTGTTGACGCCCAAGGCGCGGATCATGTACTCGTTGTTGCCGGTGGCACGCAGCGCCGAGCCGATCTCGGTGCCAAAGAACCAGTACAGGATGGCGACGATGGCCACGGCCAGCACAATGCCCAGGATGATGGCAACGGTGGACTGCGGCAGGCCCGTCATGTGGCTGACGGATGAGAAGATGGTGCCCTTGGCAAGGATGGGCGTGTTGGACTTACCCATGATGCGCAGGTTGATGGACCACAGGCTGATCTGTGTAAGGATTCCGGCGAGGATTGCGGGAATCTCAAAGACGGTGGTCAAGATGCCCGTGACGGCGCCCGCGATGGCACCGGCACACATGCCGGCTAGAACGGCGACCAGCGGGTCGACGTTATTGTTGACGATGAGCACGGCGCAGACACAGCCGCCGAGGGCAAAGCTGCCGTCGCAGGTCATATCGGGGATGTCGAGCAGGCGGAACGTGATAAACACGCCAAGCACCATAATGCCCCAGAGGACGCCCTGCGAAACGGCGCCCTGCAATGCAATGAGCATGCTTCATACCTCCTAGGATAGGGTGGACACGTGAGTCACCATGATAGCGGTAACAATGCATAATAGAGTGGCGGACGGATGTTTTGTCTCATCCGAAACAAGCAGGGCGAACGCCGGTCTTTGGCGTTCGCCCCTGTGGCTCAGATATTGAATAACACGGCAACGGCGCGAGTATGGGCCCTAGGCACATCGCCGCGCATACTGCTACTCGTCCAGAGCGGAGAGGTCGATGCCCAAAGCCTCGGCCATCTCGTCATTCTTGACGACGACCAGGTTCTTGCTCGAGAGGTGCTTGATCGGCATATCCTCAGGCTTGGCCTCGCCCTTCAGGATCTTAACGGCCATCTCGCCCGCGGCGTAGCCCAGGTCCTCATAGTTGATAGAGAGGGTGAACAGGCCGCCGGCCATGCACATACCCTCCTCGCCGGTCACGAAGGGAAGCTTGTTCTCCTTGCAGATCTGACCGACCTGCGAAGCGCCCGCGGCGATGGTGTTGTCAGTGGGGGAGTAGAGCGCGTCGACCTTGCCCACGGAGGACTCGACGACGGACTGGATTTCATTGGAGCTCGAGACGGTGTAATCGGTGTACTCCAGGCCCAGCTTGTCGAGCTCCTTCTTGGCAGCCTTGATCTGGACGTCGGAGTTGGACTCGGCGGTGCAGTAGAGCAGGCCGACCTTTTTAACGTCGGGCAGGACCTTCTGCATCATCTCGAGCTGCTCGGCGACCGGGGTGAGGTCGGAGGCGCCGGTGACGTTGGTGCCGGGCTTTTCGTTGTCCTGGACCAGGCCCGAGGCGGCGTAGTCGGTGATGGCGCAGCCCACGATGGGGATATCGGCGGTGGCGCCAGCGGCGGCCTGCGCGGCGGGCGTGGCGATGGCATAGATCAGATCGACGCCATCGCCTACGAACTTGTCGGCGATGGACTTACACGTGGACTGGTCGTTCTGGGCGTTCTTCTGATCGATCTTGACCTTAAGGCCGCTCTTCTTGATGGCCTTGACAAAGCCGTCGTTGGCGGCGTCGAGTGCGGAGTGCTCGGTGAGCTGCAGAACGCCGATGGTGTAGTCGGAACCGGCGGCAGCGGAGCCAGAACCAGAGTTGCCGCCGCATCCGGCGAGCGGAGCGAGCGCGAGCAGGCCAGCGGAGACAAGAAGGCTCCTGCGGCTGATGGTGATGTCCTTCATATCATTACCCCCAGTATAAAAATGGCTGGAAACACTGCACTAGGAAAAAGTGCAAGTGGGACTATAGTAACGCCGATGTCCATTTTTACAATAACCTGGCGGGTTTTTTAATACTGAACCGGATGGGCGGTGCTGAGGAACGACGGACGGCAACGGGGCTTACGCTGCAGGCGCGGGACTGTCTTCTTCATCTAGCGCGGCAAAGAGTTTCTTGCCGTCGAGCAAACGCGTGCTGACGTTTCTCATGCGGCTGACCTCAACGGTGCGCAGGGTGTCATCGGCGCCTCGGGTGTCGTAGACCGTTCCCAGCAGATACGAGACGCCATCGCGTTGCCTGATGGCAAAGGGCCGGACCGTCATCCGCACCACCTCGGTTTCGCCTCGGGTCAGGACGTTTGAGATATCAAAGCTAACAGTTGTTCCATGGTCGATAGCCTGTTCGACGAGCTCGCACGTGTCGATACGCTTGGCGCGCGGACGCGTTGTCTTGACGGGCGCGTCGTTGGCGGCCGGTGCCGGTTCGGGCATATCGAGGTAGCCGCGAACATCGGCGCTCGCCATGGCGACCAGGTGCTGCGCCATGCTCTTTCGAATGGCTATGGGCGTCGATCGGTTGCGCATGACCATGCCATGGAGCCGTATGATCTCCTCGTCAGCAAGCGGGCGGGTGAGGAGCCGATAGCCCACGCCGCGTTTATAGTCGATTTCGTATCCGGCGTGACGAAGTGCGGATATCGAGGTATAGATGCTGCGGCGTGCCGCCGAGATGGGCATGCGGGCGGGGTCGTCGGGATGGGCGAGGAGCTCGACCAGCTCGTCGGAAAGCAGCGCCTTGTCCTCGCCGGTGTTCTCGCTCAAAAGCTGCAGGATGCGTACGGCGCGATAGGCTGCCATCGAGGCGGAGCCCCTGGTCGTGGTCTCGTAGTTTTCAACAACGGCTTCGGTCATAGTGCCCACGTCCTTTCTTTTTTGGCGATGGCAGATCAGAGCCTAGGGCGCGGAGCCTGGCCAAGGACACGTGGCGCCTTGGGCGGTCGATGGTTGCCGGCAAACGGCGGGTCGAATTTTCAACAACCCTGCCTAACTGACCAAAACCTTGCCAAAAGCTTGACGGATGCTGTTGAAAAAAGCGCCCCTCGGCTTGCCGAGAGGCGCTTGTGCGATGAGTGTTGCACGTGGCGACGCGAGCTAGTGCCCGATGATTAGAAGTCAGCGTTGCCCACGGTGCGCGGGTGCGGCAGGACGTCGCGGATGTTGCCCACGCCGGTGAGGTACATCACCAAGCGCTCGAAGCCCAGACCGTAGCCGGCGTGCTTGCAGGAACCGTAGCGGCGCAGGTCAAGGTAGTACTTGTACTGCTCGGGATTCATACCCAGGTCCTTGATGCGGGCCTCGAGCAGATCCAGGCGCTCCTCGCGCTGGGAGCCGCCGATAATCTCGCCGATGCCGGGAACCAGGCAGTCGGCAGCGGCGACGGTCTTGCCGTCCTCGTTCATGCGCATGTAGAACGCCTTGATCTCGGCCGGGTAGTCGGTTACGAAGGTCGGGCGCTTAAAGTGCTCCTCGGTCAGGAAACGCTCGTGCTCGGTTTGCAGGTCGATGCCCCAGCTCACGGGATAGTCAAACTTGTGACCGGCGGCGACGGCCTGCTCCAGGATCTCGACGGCCTCGGTGTAGGTGACACGGGCAAAGTCGGAGTTGGCGACATGGTCCAGGCGCTCAAGCAGACCCTTGTCCACAAACTTGTTGAGCATATTGAGCTCGTCGGGGCAGGTTGCCATGACGTCCTTGAGGACATACTTGAGCATGGCCTCGGCGTTGTCCATGTAGTCGTTGAGGTCGGCGAAGGCCATCTCGGGCTCGATCATCCAAAACTCGGCGGCATGGCGCGTGGTGTTGGAGTTCTCGGCGCGGAAGGTGGGGCCAAAGGTGTACACGTCGCCAAAGGCCATGGCGAAGTTCTCGGCGTTGAGCTGGCCGGATACGGTAAGGCTTGCGTGCTTGCCAAAGAAGTCCTGGCTCCAGTCGACCTCGCCGGACTCGGTGAGGGGCGGGTTTTTGGGGTCGAGCGTGGTTACGCGGAACATCTCGCCGGCGCCCTCGCAGTCACTCGTGGTGATGATGGGGGTGTTGACGTAGACAAAGCCCTGCTCCTGGAAGAAGCGGTGGATGGCGGCAGCCGCGACAGAGCGGATGCGGAACACGGTGCTGCTGGGTGCGCAGGAACTCGACGGTGGCGCGCTTCTTCTGCAGCGGGTAGTCCGGGGCGCTGACGCCCTCGACCACGATTTCGGTCGCGGTGAGTTCGAAGGGCTGGGGAGCATCGGGGGTCAGTTTGACGGTGCCGGTGCAGATGAGGGCGGCCGAGACGTTTTGGTGGGCGATCTCGTCGTAGTTGTCGAGTGCCTCGCGGTTCATGACGACCTGCAGGTCGCGGAAGCAGCTGCCGTCGTTGAGCGTAACGAAGCCAAAGTTCTTCATGTCGCGGACGGACTTGACCCAGCCGGCAACGGTGACGGTCTGGCCACCGAGCGACTCGGCATCGGCATAGAGTTGCGCGATTTTGGTGCGGTTCACGTATCCTCCCATGATGGTTGAATGACAGTTATCCATACAGTTCGATATTCTAGCAGCTCGGCTCGTTTGGGCTATACGGATAAGGCATTGGCGAGACGGTTTTCAAACGAAAAGCGCCCACGGCCAGATGGGCGTGGGCGCTTGGGTACCTTGTTTGTTGGCTGCGCGGCGCAGGGCTCGGCTACTTGGTCTTAGCCACCAGCAGCGGGTCACCCAGCTTGACGAGCGGGTTGCCGCCGATAAGCGTGCCAGACTCGCCCACGTGGTCGATGCTCTTGAGGCGATCGAGCTCAGAGATGATGACGGTCACGATGTCCTCGTGGCCAGCGGCCTTGATAGCGTCGCGGTCGAAGCTGATGAGCGGCTGACCGGCCTTGACCGTGTCGCCCATCTCGACAAAGCGAGCAAAGCCCTTGCCGTTCATTTGCACAGTGCCCAGGCCAACGTGGATAAATACGCGTAGGCCGTCCTCGGTAATCATGCCGATGGAGTGGTTGGTAACGGTGGTGGCGCCGATGCGGCCGTTGGCGGGGGCATAAATGGTGCCGGTAATGGGCTCGATGCCGTAGCCCTGGCCGAGCATGCCCGAGGCGATGGTCTCGTCGGGAACCTCATCCAAGTTGACGAGTACGCCGTTGACGGGGGCGTAGATGACGCCGTCGCGGGTGGCGAAGCTTGCTGCGGGCGGAACGGACGCCTCGCCCGTCGAGGTGAACGTGGACTTGAGTGAATCGAGCAGACCCATAGATGCCTCCAACGTATCAAGTGCGCATATCGCGCGCGTGTGGTTTGCCGGAAACGTTTCGTACGTGTTTCCCGGCACGGTCAGCGTCCCTATTTTACGCTGCTCAAAGACGGCTCTGAGCTGCGATTTTGTGATATATCAGTTGAAGGGCAACTTATTGCGGGGGTGTTTCTGCGCCGCGGGCTCAAGTGGGGTACGCTTGAGGGCGATAAACAGTGCGCATGTTTTGCGCGAAGGGAGCACCAATGATTGTCGAGAACCATGCACTGTGGGGCGAGGAGCCGACCGAGGAATATCCGGCGACGTTTACCTATTTGGGGGCCGAGCCGCTGCCCGATAAGCCCAATGGCCGTCGTCCGGCAGTGATTATCTGCGGCGGAGGCGCGTTTACGCATATCGCCCCGCATGAGCAAGATCCGGTGGCGTTTGCGTTTTTGGACCACGGCTACCAGGCCTTTATGCTCAACTATGTGACGAGCGCCACGGGTGACGTGAGCTTTCCGCACCCCCAGGCCGACCTTGCCAAGATGATCGCTACGGTACGTGCCAACGCCGAAGAGTGGCATGTCGATCCCAAGCACGTGTGCGTCGTGGGTTTCTCGGCGGGCGGCATGATCTGCGCCTCGCTGGCAACGCAGTGGAAGAGCGGTCCTTTTGCAGGGCTTGCCGGGGCTCGTCCGGAGGATATCCGTCCCGATGCCGTGGTACTGGGCTATCCATTGCTCGACCTTGCCTATGTGCGCGATATGCAGACGCGCGATCCGCGCATCGACCTGCGCGTGCCCAAGACCGGCGGCAAGACCGGGCGCGATTTGCTCAACGACTATCTGTCGATGGTGACGGGCGGCGAGGCGACCGATGAGCACCTGGCTGACATCTGCCCCACCACGCACGTTTCGCGTCAGATGCCCCCGACCTTTGTGTGGGGCGTGTCCGACGACAAAACGGCGCCGATCGCGCAGGTCTACCCATTTGCGCAGCGCATGGCCGAGGAGGGCGTTGCATGCGAGATGCACGTCTTTGACCAGGGCGGCCACGGCCTTTCGCTCGGCAACGCCAATACCGCCGTCGACAACGAGGACAAGCAGGTTTCCGTCCGCCCCTGGATCCGCCTAGCCTTCCGCTTCCTGGAGCGCCACGGATTTTAGGCCGCTCAGCACGAGGGTGGAAAATCTCCCGTTTTTGGTCTGCTTTTCGACTAAAAGTGGGAGATTATCCACTCTCGTGAGGCGAGCGTCCGAAAATCCACTCTCGTTGCTTTGCTACCAAACGGTGAACTGGGCGTTTTCCGTGTTCCAGTGGACATCGCGAACGTAGTCTCGCGCGCCCGCGGCATCCCGTGCTTCGAACAGCTCAAGAATATGAGCATGTTCGTTGTTGGCCTTATGAAGCAGCTTGCAAGCCGTTTCCTGGTCGACGGTCTCGTAATCACGTTTGATGAAGCAGCGTTCGAGTTGGGAAATCATGTCGCGTAGACGGTCGTTGCCGCAGCGGTTGAAGTATGTAAGATGAAAGTCCCGCTGAATGTCGTCGTATTTACGGATGAGACCGCCTTGGATCGCAAGGTCCATAGAGCCGACGAGGAACTTAAGCTGTGTGATGTCATCATCGGTTAGTTGTGGGCAAGCAAGATAGGCCGCCTGCCCGTCGAGCGGCCCCATGATTTCAAAGACCTCAACAGCGTTTTGCTGATCGAAGCCGCGGACACGGAATCCGCGGCGGGGAAGATTGTCCAGGTAGCCGTCGCTTGCCAGCTGGATGAGCGCTTCGCGAACCGGCGTGCGCGATACACCCATGGCATCGCAAATTGTCTGCTCGCTTACACGGTCGCCAGCCGAAAGCTCGCCGGCGTCTATGCGGCTCGAAATATAGTCGTATACGTGGTCCTTCAGGGGTCTTCTGAGCGTTTCCATAAACTTATAATCCTTAACTGTATATTTTCAAAAATAAATACGTTTCGCTTGAATAGGCTAGTTAAATTATAGAACGACCAGCTAAATCGTACTACGTAACCTGAATAAGCAATAATACGTTCACCGATGAATACCTACCGTTCATGATTGTATACAATATACAAAAAAGCAAAGACACCCTAAGATGAAGCCATCGAAAGGAAGGCGGGCGCAAAGAAAGCCCGCTCTCTGCTAGGAGATCCAAGGAGAATCATCATGACCAAGTTCAGCCACGTCATCATCCGTCGTCCCGGCAAGTCCCTGAGCAATGGCATCACGAGTGCCCCCGAGCTTGGCCAGCCCATCTACGAGCGTGCGATCGAGGAGCACTACGATTACGAGCATGCACTCGAGCAGTGCGGCGTCGACGTGTCCGTGCTGCCCGCGCTCGAGCAGTATCCCGACAGCTGCTTCGTCGAGGATCCGGCCGTCATTACTCGCTGCGGAGCCATCATTACCAACCCCGGTGCCGATAGCCGCAATGGCGAGAAGGACGAGATCGAGCCGGTCGTCCGTCGCTTCTTCGACGACGAGCATGTAAAGCACATTGTTTCCCCTGGTACGCTCGATGGCGGCGATGTCATGATGGTCGGCGACCATTTCTATGTCGGCCGCTCCGCTCGCACCAACGAAGAGGGCATCCGTCAGTTCTGCGAGATTCTCGAGGGCTGGGGTCTCGAGGGCTCCGAGGTTCCGCTGGAGGAGGTCCTGCACCTCAAGACGGGCGTCAACTACATCGAGGACAACAACATGCTCGTCTCCGGTGAGTTCATCGATAAGCCCGACTTTGCTCAGTACAACAAGATCGTCGTGCCCGAGGACGAGGCCTATGGCGCCAACTGCATCTGGGTCAACGGTACGGTCATCGTGGCCGAGGGCTATCCGACCGTGCTCAAGGCCGTGCAGGACCTGGGCTACAAGACGCTCGTTGTCGACACCTCCGAGTATCGCAAAGTCGACGGCGGCCTCTCCTGCCTGTCACTGCGCTTCTAACGCGGTAGCTGTAATAGCCTGCTGATCGCTTGACCGATGGCCCGGCACCCGATTCGGGACGTCCGGGCCATCTTTCGCTCGATCACATGATGAAGGGGGTGCACATACAATGGCCTCTAAAGCTCAAAACGACGAGATTATCGACCCCAATGGTCTGGATCTCTTTCGACTGACCACGATGGTCATTACCGCCAGTATTTGCGGCGGTATCTTCTCTCTTGCTGGCGATATGGCCGCGGGCGGAGCCAATACCGGCGCAGTTATCGTCTCGTGGGGAATTTGCTTTATTGGTGTCTTCGCGCTGATGATGGTGTTCAACGGCTTGTCTCAGGCGCGTCCCGACCTAACTGGTGGCATCTATGCATACGCCGCGGCTGGTTTTGGCGATTACATTGGTTTCAACTCCGCTTGGGGTTACTGGATCAGCGCGTGCCTTTCCAACGTGAGCTTTGCACTCTTACTGTTTAGCGCGCTGGGCTATTTCTTCCCTGCGTTTGGTTCGGGGAACAATCTGCTTTCCATCATCTGCGCCAGCGTGTTTCTGTGGTTCCTTACCGCTCTGGTGCTTCGCGGTGTTAAGGAAGCCGCGGGCATTAACACGATCGTCACGTTGGCGAAATTGGTACCGCTGGGCCTCTTCGTGCTGAGTATTGTGCTCCTGGGCAAGTTCAACGTCGATATCTTTATGGACAACTTCTGGGGAGAGCCGGCTGGTCCTGGGTTTGGTGAGCAGGTTGTCTCGACCATGATCGCTCTAGTATGGGTCTTCACGGGCATCGAGGGCGCTGTCGTTATCTCGGGCCGCGCTAAGTATGTGCGCGACGTCGGGCGCTCGACGGCACTTGGATTTGCAGCGGTGTTCGTCCTGTATCTGATCATCTCAATGCTGTCGCTCGGTATTATGCCGCGCGAAGAGATGGCGCAGCTCGCAACGCCCTCCATGGCTGGAATTCTCGAGCGCGCGATTGGTCCGGTTGGCGCGGCAATTGTCAACCTCGGTGTTATCTTGTCGCTGGTCGGCGCCATGCTCGGCTATGTCATCATTGCGTCCGAGACACCTTTTGAAGCGGCGCGTCAGGGGTCGTTCCCGTTGGCGTTTGCCAAGACAAACGAACGCGGTGCCCCCGTGGTGACGGTTCTGGTGAGCTCGGGTATCACGCAGCTCTTCTTGATTGTGTCGTATGTGGCGGCGAGCACCTATCAGTTCTTCTATAGCTGTGCGGTCAATACGATTCTGGTCCCGTATGTCTGTTCGGCTGCCTATTACATGGTAATCGGATGGAAGAACGAGCATCTGGATGGGCCTTATGCGCCAAGCGTCGGTGAGGCGCGCTTCTTCGGTACGCTCGGCTTTATTTACACGTTGTTCTTGGTGTGGTCAACGGGCCTCCAGGGCGTCATGATCACGACGATCCTTTTTGCTCCGGCCATCCCCGTCTACATTGCAGGCGAGCGAGGCCGCGGTAAGCTGGTTCTTCCGCATCTGCACGACAAACTGATCGCGGCGGTGGTCATTGTCGTCGCAATCATTTCGCTGTATCTGCACTTTGTCGGCATTGCGCCGATTGTCTAAGACTGCGGCGAGCTTCATTGCTTGGTAAGCCGGCGGGGCATCGCGTATCGGTACTGCTCGGTATTCCATAGCTGATGTGGGTCTCTGTAACGTGCCTTTGGGAGTGCCCACCAAGCCCGCGCGGGTGACATTTTGTTGCCAGCGCGGGCATTCTACAGTTGTGGTGGAATAGTTCCTGTTTTAGTCTGTTGAAGCCTCAAACAGGAACTATTCCACCGCAACTTCGTTTTGATGTCCGGAAACTGCGACCCAGTTTTGTCCTCCAAGGTGGGACACAGTTTCCCATAGGCCCTCGACTGGGAAAGCGCATCCCGTTTCGAGCGGGAATTCCGGGATGCATTTTCCGCAAGAGGCCTGTTTGGGAAACGGCATCCCGTTTCGAGCTCAAATTCTGGGTCGCAGTTTCCCCGAGGGGCCCCGTTGGGAAACTGCATCCCGGTTCGAGCCTAAATAGCGGGATGCGCTTTCCGCGAGGGCCTCCTGGGGAAATTGCGTCCCAGAATCCCTCTGCCGGGCCGCTTTGGTGCAAAGTAACCTGTCCCCTTTGCACCAATCTATTGATTGAACGTCGTTGTGTGTTCGCGTTATCATGCATGGGTGCAATTGGTTAGCCGTGGCAAACGGTTAGCCAAGGTAAACTAAATGCAACGCCTTGTGGGCGCCGGGGGAGGAACGCGGACGTGAGGCTCGATACGCTCGAGATCGGAAAGGACGCCGTTGTCGCATCGGTGACATCGGATGACCAGGCACTCCGACAACATATATTGGACATGGGCCTAACGCCGGGCACCGAAGTTACCATGATGAAGTACGCCCCCATGGGCGACCCGCTCGAGATTCGACTGCGCGGCTATGAGTTGACGTTGCGTAAGGACGATGCCGCCCGCATTGAGCTCGTGGATGTCCACGACACGGATACGGGCCCGCGCGTTAACGCGGCAATCGGCACGACGGAACACCCGGCACTGGGCGAGGGCACGTATTCGCCCCGCGCGGCCAAGACGGCTGTGCCCGAGGGCGCGCCGCTGCATTTCGCCCTCGCCGGCAACCAGAACTGCGGCAAGACCACGCTGTTCAACCAGCTGACGGGCTCCAACCAGCACGTCGGCAATTTTCCCGGTGTGACGGTCGACCGCAAGGATGGCACCATTCGCAACCATCCCGAGGCGAGCGTCACCGACCTTCCCGGCATCTATTCGCTGTCGCCGTACACGGGCGAAGAGATCGTCAGCCGCCAATTCATCCTTGATGAGAACCCCGATGCGATTATCGACATCATCGATGCCACCAACATCGAGCGCAATTTGTATCTGACGCTGCAGCTCATGGAACTCGACCGTCCCATGGTCATCGCGCTCAACATGATGGACGAGGTGACGGCTAACGGCGGCGCCGTGGACGTCAATCTGCTCGAGAGCCTGCTGGGCGTGCCGGTCGTTCCCATTAGTGCCGCCCGCAACGAGGGCATCGGCGAGCTTGTGGAGCATGCCCTGCACGTGGCACGATTCCGCGAGCGCCCCGGTCGCTTGGACTTTTGCGCGCCCGACGGCCCGGACGGCGGCGCGCTGCACCGCTGCATCCACGGTATTGCCAACCTTATCGAGGACCATGCCGCAACGGCGCATATTCCGGTGCGCTTCGCGGCGACCAAGTTGGTTGAGGGCGATGAGCTGGTAACCGAAGCGCTTCACCTGGATCGTAACGAGCTCGACGCTATCGAGCACATCATTACCCAGATGGAGGGCGAGGCCGGCACCGATCGACTGTCCGCGCTGGCCGACATGCGTTTTAGCTTCATCGGCGACGTGTGCGGGCGCTGCGTCGTCAAGCCGCACGAGAGCCGCGAGCACGTGCGCTCCGTCAAAATCGACCGTATCCTGACCGGGCGCTACACGGCCATTCCGGCGTTCATCCTCATCATGGGCCTCGTCTTTTGGTTGACGTTTGGCGTGATCGGCGCCGCGTTGCAGGGCCTCATGGAGGACGGCATTGCGGTCGTCATTGCCTCGGCCGATGCGGGCCTCAAAGCGTTTGGAACCAACGACGTGGTCCGCTCGCTGGCGGTCGACGGCGTGCTCACGGGTGTGGGCAGCGTACTGACCTTCCTGCCGATCATCGTCGTGCTCTTCTTGTTCCTCTCCATTCTGGAAGACTCCGGCTACATGGCGCGCGTGGCCTTTGTTATGGACAAGGTCCTGCGTCGCTTTGGCCTTTCGGGCCGCAGCTTTGTGCCCATGCTCGTCGGCTTTGGCTGCACCGTGCCGGCCATCATGTCGACGCGCACGCTGCCGTCCGAGCACGACCGCAAGATGACGGTCATGCTCACGCCGTTTATGAGCTGCTCGGCCAAGCTGCCGGTCTACGGCCTGCTGTGCGGAGCGTTCTTCCCAAAGGCGACGGTCCCCGCCATGGTTTCACTCTATGTGCTGGGCATTGTGGTCGGCTGCATCGCGGCACTCGTGCTCAACCGCACGGCATTTAAGGGCGACCCCGTGCCGTTTATCATGGAGCTTCCCAACTATCGTCTGCCGAGTGTCAAGACGACGGTGATGCTCGCATGGGATAAGGCCAAGGACTTCATTACCAAGGCCTTCACCATTATCTTTGCCGCTACGGTCGTGATCTGGTTCCTGCAGACATTCGATATCCGCTTTAATGTGGTTGCCGACCAGTCGCAGAGCCTACTTGCCGGTCTGGGCAGCATCATCGCGCCGGTGCTGGCGCCGCTCGGCTTTGGCGATTGGCGCGCGTCGACGGCGCTCGTCACGGGACTTATCGCCAAGGAGAGCGTCATCTCGACGCTTACGGTGCTTTTGGGCGCAACCTCGCCCGCGGCGCTCTCGACCATGTTCTCGCCGTTTACCGCCTACGTGTTCTTGGTCTTTACGCTGCTGTACCCGCCATGCGTGGCGGCCATTGGCGCCGTCAAGAGCGAGCTGGGCGGGCGTTACGCTGTGGCGGTGTTTGCGTTTCAGGTGGCAGTCGCCTGGATTGTGGCATTTTTGGTCCACGGTGTTGGCGTTCTGATCGGCTTGTAAACGAACGGCTTGCGAGTAAAGCCTTCCTGTTTAGAGCGAGACCACGGGTTATACTCCTCTGTCAAACAGTTCGTTTGGCGGAGGAGTTTTTTGTTATGGCGTTCGACAAGGCGATGGCACATTTAAAGGCGAAAGGCTTTGGCGACCGTGTGATCGTGCCCCAGGAGGAGACGGCGACTGTCGAGGAAGCTGCGGCGGCACTGGGGACGGCGCCGGCGCAGATCGCGAAGACGATGGCGTTTGATGTCGACGGCGCGGCGGTGCTCGTGCTGTGCGCCGGGGATGCGCGCGTCAACAGCTCCAAGTTCAAGAAGTTCTTCCACGGAAAGCCGCATATGATTCCCAGCGCCGCGGTGGAGGAAGCCGTGGGCCATGCGCCCGGTGGCGTCTGCCCCTTTGGCGTTAACGAGGACCTGGCGGTTTATCTTGACGAGTCCCTTAAACGCTTTGATACCGTCTATCCGGCCTGCGGCGACGACCACAGCGGCGTGGCGCTTTCGGTGTCCGAGCTCGAGGCGGCATCTGACGCCCAGGGCTGGGTAGACGTCTGCCGCGGGTGGGAGCTGCCGACCGCGTAGACCTCCATGTGTCGAATTGTTTTCGGTCCCGTGTCCGTTACTGACGGATGCGGGACCGTTGCTATATAATCGCCTCCGCTCAAAATGATTGGAGACGTTATATATGAGTCGGACAAGGCAAGACGGCATCACACTCAAGCAGTGGCTCCCGCTCATCGGGCTCACCTGCTGCGCGTTCGTGTTCAACACGTCGGAGTTCATGCCCATCGGCCTGCTGACCGACATCGCCGCGTCGTTCTCGCTCACCGAGGCCCAGGCCGGCATTATGATTTCGGTCTACGCTTGGGGCGTCATGTTGCTGTCGTTGCCGCTCATGGTGTTCGCCTCGCGCTTTGAGTTTAAGCGGATGCTGCTGGGCGTGCTGGCCGTGTTCTCGCTGGGCCAGTTCCTGTCCGCCTTGGCTCCGACCTATCCCATCTTGGTCTGCGCGCGCCTGGTGGTTGCCTGCGCGCACGCCGTGTTCTGGTCGGTCGCATCGATCATGGCCTCGCGCCTGGTCGATACCCGTCACGGAGCGCTTGCCATCAGCGTGATCGCCACGGGCTCGTCCATCGCGCAGATCTTCGGTCTGCCGCTCGGCCGCGCGATCGGCCTGGCCGTGGGCTGGCGTATGACGTTCGCCGTGGTCGGGGCCCTCTCGGCTATCGCGGTCGTCTACCAGGCGACCGTGTTCCCCACCATGCCGGCAGGCGAGCGCTTTACGCTCAAGCAGCTGCCCGAGCTGCTCAAGAACCCGTTCCTCATCGCGCTCTATGCGGTCACGGTGTTCATGGCGACCGGCTATTACGCGGGCTACAGCTATATTGAGCCTTTCCTGGCTCAGGTCGCACATGTCGACGCGAGCGCCATCACCATGACGCTGACGGCGTTCGGCTGTTCTGGTCTGCTCGGCAGCTGGCTGTTCGGCCGCCTGTTCGACGGGCACCGCTTCCCGTTTCTCGCGATCACGCTCTCCGGCGTGCCGCTGGCCCTGCTGCTCATGGGGCCGGCTACAGCGTCGCTCGCCGCGGTCCTCGCCGTCTGCGCGCTATGGGGCTGCTGCTCTACGGCCTTTAACGTGGCGTTTCAGGCCGAGCTCATCAAGTACACACCGGCGGATTCGTCGGCCGTCGCCATGTCGATCTTCTCGGGCCTGTTCAATCTGGGTATCGGCACCGGTACGGCGATCGGCGGCGCCGTGGTGTCGGGCCCCGGCATCGCCTGGATCGGCTACGCAGGCGGCACGATCGCTGTCGTGGGCGTCATCCTCGCCATCACGGTGCTGTTCCCGGCCATACGCCGCGCCAAGCCCGTCGCCTAATCACGTCCCCTCATCAGTTGCGGTGGAATAGTTCCTGTTTAAGGCCTCTGAAGGCTCAAACAGGAACTATTCCACCGCAACTTATTTTGGGGAAGAGGATACAAGCCGGGCATACAATGGATGTCGTTGTGTTGAGCTTACCGGGAGGTTGCTATGTGGGCATACGAGACGACGTTCCATCAGATCTATCCGCTAGGCTTCTGTGGAGCTCCGCGCGAAAACGCCGCACCCGTTGCCGAGAATGAGCTTGCCCAAGCTGCCGGCACCGCGCCCAACCCCGATGCTCCTATCATGAAGATTGCCCAATGGGCCGACTACCTGCAAGGGCTCGGCATCGGCGCCGTGCTCATCAATCCGCCGCTCGAATCCGACAGCCACGGCTACGATACGCGCAGCCTGCGCCATATCGATCGCCGCCTGGGTGGGGATGCCGATTTTGCCGCCGTATGCGAGACGCTGCATGCCCACGGCATCCGCGTGGTACTCGACGCCGTCTTCAACCACGTCGGCCGCGGCTTTTGGGCCTTCCGCGATGTTCAGGAGCGAAAGTGGGACTCGCCTTACAAAGACTGGTTTCATATCAGCTTTGACGGTGACTCGTGCTACGGCGATGGCTTTTGGTATGAGGGCTGGGAAGGCCATTTTGAGCTCGTGAAGCTCAACCTGCAAAACCCCGCCGTGGTCGATTACCTGCTCGAGTCCGTGCGTCGTTGGGCCGAGGTCTTTGGCGTCGACGGCCTGCGCCTGGACGT
>CABVBR010000027.1 GCA_902496645.1 uncultured Collinsella sp. | reverse complement strand
CGAGGCCGCCGGCGAGCTGCCGTTTGAGCTGACGGCGAGCATCGCGGGCGTTATGCTCGTGCGCGCGGTGCGTCCCGACTCCAGGGGGAGCAAATGGCTCGCCGTGCTCGGCATCCTCGTCAACATTGGCCTGGCCGGCTACGAGATCGTTTCGTCCCTGCGGGTTGGCGGCAAACTCATCGCGGTTCAGTTGGTACTGACGTTTGTGCTGGTCATCGCCGCTAACCTTGTCGTCTATCGCCTTACTCGCACGACCGAGCCCGACGAGCTCACACGCTGGGCGTTGATGGTACTGGCCGTGTGGGTCGCTCAGGCCATCATCCTCAACGTCATTGTTAAGCCGTTATGGTCGCGCCCGCGCATGCGCGTGATCGAGGTCACGCCGGGGCTCAATTTTCAGCCGTGGTGGGTGATCGGCAACCCCGACAAGTGGGCTTATATCGCCGCCGGCGTGATCAAGGACGGGTTCAAGTCGTTTGCGAGCGGACACACGGCGCATGCGGCGATCGGCCTTATGCTCGTCGGGCTTCCCGCGGCGGCTTTTACGGAAAAGCCGCCGCGTCGTCGCGTGGTCTTTTGGGCTGCGGCTGCCGTCGCAGCACTCGTCGCCTTTGGTCGCATCGTGATCGGTGCACATTTTTTGACCGATGTGAGCTGCGGCTTTGCCCTGGTGCTGGCGCTTGAGTGTCTCGCTGCGCGCATTGCCTATCCGGACGGCGTACAATAGCTCCGTTTGAATTACCTGACCGATACCCGGTATGAGAGGATTGCCATGCTCGCGTTCAACAACGACTATTCCCACGGTGCGCATCCGGCGGTACTGCAGGCACTCGTCGACACCAACATGGAGCCGCAGCCCGGCTATGGTACCGACACGCACACCGAGCGTGCCAAGCAGCTCATCCGTGAGGCTTGTCAGGCGCCCGATGCCGATGTGTTCTTGCTGGTGGGCGGCACGCAGGCTAACGCCACGGTAATCGACATGCTGCTTGCTCCGTACGAGGGCGTCGTTGCCGCCGAGACCGGCCACGTTGCTTGCCATGAGGCAGGCGCCATCGAGTTTGGCGGCCACAAGGTGCTCACCATTCCCGGTTACGAGGGTAAGATGCACGCCGAGGATCTCGAGAACTATATCCAGGTGTTCTACGAAAACGAGAGCTACGAGCACACGGTGTTTCCGGGTGCCGTGTACGTGAGCCTGTCGACCGAGTACGGCACGCTGTATTCCAAAGCCGAGCTCGCGGCGATTCACGCGGTGTGCCAGAAGCGCGAGATTCCGCTGTTTGTGGACGGCGCCCGCCTGGCCTATGCGCTGGCGGCCGATGAGTGCGACATTACGCTGCCCGAGCTGGCACAGCTGTGCGATGTGTTCTACATCGGCGGCACCAAGTGCGGGGCACTCTGCGGCGAGGCCGTGGTGTTCTGCGGCATGCACGCCCCGGCGCATCCCATCCCGCGCATTAAACAGCATGGCGCGCTGCTGGCCAAGGGCCGCCTGACGGGCGTGCAGTTTGAGGCGCTCTTTACCGATGGCCTGTACTTTGAGATTGGCCGCCAGGCGATTGAGACCGCGAAGGCCCTGCGTCGTGTGCTGCACGAGCACGGGTATCAGTTCTTCTTGGAGACGCCTACGAACCAGCAGTTCGTGATCCTGCCCAACGAGGACATGGCGCGCATTCGCGAGCATGCGGCGATTGAGTACTGGGAAAAGTACGACGAGACCCACACCGTGGTGCGCTTTTGCACCAGCTGGGCCACGACGCAGGAGGACATCGACGCGTTGGCATCTGTCCTGTAGGTTGATGTGATGATGAGGGCCGCCGCGCGCCTGGGTTTGGCGTGGGGCGGCCTTTGCTTTTGAGGGGGAGGGGCCGTATGCCCGAGAAATCCGAGATGTCCGAGCCGACGATTCGCCTGGCGACGCCCGATGACGCTTCGGCGTTGCTTGCCATTTACGAGCCCTATGTGCTCGAGACGGCGATTACCTGCGAATATGAGGTGCCGAGCGTTGAGGAGTTTGCTGGGCGCATTGCTCATACACTCGAGCGCTATCCGTACTTGGTGATGGAACTCGATGGCCGCTCGGTGGGCTATGCCTACGTGAGCGCGCTCAATAGCCGCGAGGCCTACGACTGGTCGGTCGAGACATCGATCTACCTGGCGTGCGATGTGCGCCATGGCGGTCTGGGTCGCAAACTGCACGACGCGCTCAAGCAATGTCTGATCGCGATGGGCATCACCAACATGTGCGCGCTCATTGCCGTGCCGCACGACGCAGACGACGAGTACCTCACCCACAACAGCCAGGATTTCCATGCTCATATGGGCTATCGCCTGGTAGGCGCTTTCGACCGCTGCGCCCAGAAGTTCGGCCGCTGGTACGACATGTGCTGGATGGAGCTCGTACTCCGCGACCGTGAAGCCGACATGCCCAAACCGACCTGGTTCCCCGACCTACTCGCCCAAGGTTTCAAACTGCCGAGCCTGTGATTTCCTTGAACCACCACAAAGGTGCCTGTCCCCATTGTGGTGGTTTTGGTGTTGGTTAGCCGATGGGTTCGGTGTATTTGGCTCGGTCGGTTCGTTGGATGCGCTTGGAGACGTGGAGCGGGCGACCGTCGGTGTCGTAGACGTAGTCGGTGATAAGGATCAGCGCCTGCCCGCGCTCGACGTTGAGCAAAAAAGCCTCGTTTTGTGACGCATAGCACACCTCAAAAGTCTTGTGGCCCTGCGCCGGGGCACGATGGAACTCCTGGCGCAGTGTGGCGTAGAGCGACCCGTTGATGTCGCGATCGATGAGCGCCCCAAAGCTCGGCGGCAGGTAGGTGGTCTCCAGGCACAGCGGCACATCGTCCAGATAGCGCAGGCGGACGAGCTTGACGAGCTTGCTGCCCACGGCGGCATCGAAGAACTTGGCCACGCTGCCGGCTGCCTTGGCAAAGCCCGAGTCCACGGTGCGCGTGGTAGGCTTCATGCCCTGGCCTTCGACCTGCTTCGTATAGCTCGAAAACACTAGGTTGTTCTCGTGCACCTCGGGCGTGTCGGCCACAAAGGCGCCGCGCCCGCGCTCGGTGCGAACCAGGCCCTCGTCCACCAATACCTTGAGCGCGTGGCGCACGGTGCTGCGCGAAAGCCTAGACTCGTCCATGAGCTCCATCTCGGATGGCAGCTTGTCTCCGCGCGCGTAGGTGCCGGCGGCAATGCGGTCGCGCAGCGTGCCCGCCAGGCGCTCGTATTGGGTCAAGTTCTTTTTGGACGAAGCGCTCATGCAACCAACCTGTACCTAACTTGTATGCTTGCCTAACCAAGCATGTATTCAATCAGACAACAAAATCGCTGGTAATGGATTGTCGAGAACCACGCCAGCAGTATTTCTAAGACAAATATAGCATACAACTAGTCGACATCGCCAAAACATGTATGTAACTTGTATGCCTGTGATGAGCATCAAACGAGAAGAAAGGCTGATGCACGATGACTACTCAGGAACAGGTTAAGGACGTCGTATCCCAGGTTTTGGCTGACAAGGCAGACAAGGGCGGCATCAAGCGCGTCGTGTGGATCGGCGCCGGCGGATCCAACGGCGGCAACTATCCTGCCCAGTACTTTATGGAGCACGAGGCCACGCAGGTCGTGAGCTCCAGCTACACCAGCAACGAGTTCGTGCACGCAACCCCTGCCTACGTCAACGAGAACACCCTTGCCGTCGTCGTGTCCATGCGCGGCACCAAGGAGACCATCGTCGCCGCCCAGGTCGCCAAGGATCACGGCGCCAGCACCATCGCCATCTACGTTGACGAGTCCGGCCTCACCGAGGTCTGCGACTACAAGATCCAGTACGACAGCCTGGCCGTCGACGAGTCCTGCATGGGCCGCACCAACTCCGCCGTCGTGACCATGATCGCCATGGAGCTCACGCAGCAGACCGAGGGCTATACCGAGTACGAGACCGCTATGGCCACCTTCGATCTGGTCGACCCCATCTACCGCAAGGCCGTCGAGTACACCCGTCCGCTCGCCGCCAAGTGGGCCGAGCAGAACGCCGACAAGCCCTGCATCAACGTGATGGCTCAGGGCCCGCTCTTTGGTGCCGCCTACGTCTTTAGCATCTGCAACGTTCAGGAGATGCTGCAGATCGACTCCTGCACCATCAACACCTGCGACTTCTTCCACGGCCCCTTCGAGATCTTGGACAAGCGTACTTCGCTGTTCCAGCTCATCAGCGTCGGCCGCAGCCGTTGCAACGACGAGCGCGGTATTCGCTTCGTCAACCAGTACGGTGGCGAGCGCGTCTATCAGCTCGACGCCAAGGAGCTCGGCCTCAACGACATCAAGGACAGCGTGAGCGAGTACTTCAACCACCTGATCTTCGCCCCGATCCTCAACAACGTCTACATGCGTGCGCTTTCCGCCGTCACCCACAAGGACTACATGACGCGCCGCTACATGTGGAAGCTCGATTATTAGTTACGCGGTTTTACCAAACCGCGTAACAGGCCGACGCTGCGCGGGCCGTCCTCTATCTGCGGCGTTGCCTCGGTTGGCACTTGGGGACGTTCCTTTTTTGCCGGCACTTGGGGACACTCCTGGGATTGGTGCAAAGGGGTCAGGTTACTTTGCACCAAGTTGGTGCATATAAACCTGACCCCTTTGCACCATCCGTCCGCCGAATTGTGTCTTGAAAATTGTATATAACGACTATAACGTAGTACGAAACATATTGGTAACAAAGCCAAGGAGGCTGCGTTGAAGAAAAGCAATCTGGGCTATGCGCTGGTGCTGATCGCCGCGCTTATGTGGGGCACCATCGGAATCTTTGTCAATGGCATCTCGGCCATGGGCATTACGTCCCAGAGCATGGCGGCCTTCCGTCTACTGGTCGGTGCGCTTATCCTGGCGCCTGTCCTTGCGTTTATGGGCTGCCGCCCCGGCGAGGGAGCGACCACGGCGCCGAGTCCGCTGGCCCTGTTCAAGGCGAGCCCCAAAGAGCTCATCCCCTGCGCGCTCGTCGGCATCATCGGCCTTGCTACCGCCAACACGCTCTATTACGAGTGCATGCGCGAGGTGGGCATGTCCACGGCATCGGTCCTGCTCTACACCTCGCCGGTCTTTGGCTGCATCTTGGGCCGCATACTCTATAAAGAGCGCGTCACCTCGGTAAAGCTCATGGCTATCGCCTTTAACATCATGGGCTGTGTGCTCGCGGTGACAAACGGTGACCTGTCTGGTTTTCATTTCTCGGTTTGGGGCGTTGCGTCGGGCGTGATCGCAGGTCTTTGCGGTGCGCTGCTGGCAGTATTTAGCCGCATGGCCACCAAGACGGTCCACCCGCTGGCGGTCACGTTTTGGGGTTTTGTCTTTGGTAGCGCCGTCATGGCGGCCATCACGGCGCCGTGGCCGGATGTGGCGGCGGCAATGTCGCCGCAGCTCATCCTGCTCTTCGCGGGCTTTGGCCTGATTCCCACGGCCGTGGCATACATCCTATATATGCAGGGCCTGTCCATGGGGCTCGAGACATCGAAGGTTCCGGTTGTGATGTCGTTCGAGACGGTCGTCACCGTTTTGCTGGGCATCGGCATCTATGCCGAGTCCGCGGGCGCGATCAAGGTTCTGGGCATTGTACTGGTGCTCACGTCCATCCTGATCATGAACACCGACTTCTCCAGGCTGCGCAACAGCGCCATCGTGCAGCGCATTGTCGAGAGCATGACCTTTAAGCCCAACGCGTGGTGGACGGAAAAATCGCAGGACATGGATCTGTTTAGCGAGCGCACGGGCATCACGCTGCAGACCAATGTTCAGGAAAGCCCCTGGTACTTCGTGCGATAGGGGATGGGCGCGCCGCCAAATCGCCTGTCACCCATCCAGCGCCGGCCTACCCCGCGCCAACGTTTCAAACGCGTTAAACCCGTAAACGGTCGATTTTCATCCGCGAACGGTCTTTATACTAATTAGCAATATCACCAACGTATAAGACGTTATAATGACCATAACGAAAAGGAGGAGGCAAGATGAATCAGATCATTCTCGCATCTCATGGCGGCCTGGCCGCAGGCGCCAAAGACACGCTCGAGATGGTTCTCGGCGACGTGTCGAACGTCCACGTCGTGTCGCTTGCTCGTGACGACAAGGAGCCCATCACCAACAAGGTGGACGCCATGATCGCCACGTTCAACGCGGACGACACCGTCTATGTGCTAACCGATATGCTCGGTAGCTCGGTCAACAACAACATGGTCGAGCTTTCCAAGAATGGCACGGCATTCACGGTCATCAGCGGTTTCAACATTCCGCTGGCGCTCACGCTCGCTATGAGCCCCGCCCCCATCAAGGGCGCCGAGCTCGCGGCCCTCATCAACGAGGCCCGCACCGGTCTGACCAACCCCAACGCTCCGGTCGAGGTTGCCGCAGCCCCCGTCAAGAAGGCCAAGGCCGCCCGCCACAACGCCGGTCCCGCCAAGATCGTCCTCGCACGTCTTGACTACCGTCTGCTGCACGGCCAGGTCGTCTTTACCTGGACCACCAAGGTTCAGGCCGAGCGCATCATCGTCGTCGACAACGCTGCCGCCAACGATGACATCAAGAAGGGCGCTCTTAAGCTGGCCAAGCCCCAGGGCGTACGCCTGAACGTCTTCACCGTTGAGCGTGCCCTCGCCAAGATGGACAAGCTCAACACCCTCGGCGAGCGCGTCATGTTCATCTTTGGCAACACCGCCGAGATGCTGCAGTTCTGCCAGGGCTACAAGCTCGATGCCATCAACCTGGGCGCCACCGCCAACCACGACGGTGCCGATCAGATCGGCGGCAAGGACAGCTCCGTCTTCTTCGACGCCACCCAAAAGGCCGACGTCAACCAGCTGCTCGACATGGGCATCAAGCTCTATGTCCAGCAGACCCCCACGTATCAGAGCGTCGACATCGACGCCAAGCTGTAATCAACCAGGCATTTGCCTGACTGAAAGGAGAAGGGTATGAATACGTTCATCAGTGCGGTGCTCGTCGGCCTCGTCGGCGTGTTCTGCATGTGGGACTCCCGCCTGCTCGGTCGTCTTAACTTCGAGCAGCCCCTCGTTGGCGCTACGATCGTCGGTCTGCTGCTGGGCGATGTGCCCACCGGCCTCGCCGTCGGTGCTGCCGTCGAGCTCGTTTCCATGGGCCTGGTGCAGGTCGGCGCCGCCGTTCCGCCCGATATGGTCCTGGGCGGCATCGTGGCTTCCGCCTTCGCTTGCCTGACCGGCGCTTCCGCCGAGACCGCCATGACGATCGCCATCCCGGTCGCCGTCCTGGGTCAGCTCCTCGGCATCGTGTTCCGCTCCATCATCGCCGCCCTCACCCATGTGGCAGATAGCGCGATCGATAACGGAAAGTTCAAGACCGCTTACCGTATGCACATCTGCGCCGGCTCCGGTCTGTACGCCATCATGTACTTCCTGCCGATCTTCCTGGCCGTCTTTGTCGGTACCGACCTGGTCCAGGCCATCGTCAACATGGTTCCCGAGTGGCTATCCACTGGTCTGAACGTCTCGACCAAGATCATGACTGCCTACGGCTTGGCCCTGCTGCTCACCATGATGATCAAGAAGGGCATGACCCCGTTCCTGTTCATCGGTTTCCTGCTCGCCGCTTACCTCAACCTGTCCGTCATCGCGGTCGCTCTGATCGGTGTGTGCCTGGCTATCGTCTTCATGGGCTTCAAGTTCAACGGTTCCCATGCAGCCGCCGGTGTCGATTCCGACTACGATCCGCTCGAAGACGACGAAGACTAAGGAGGAACACACTATGGCAACCGCAACCAAGGACGTGTCCCTGAACAAGAAGGTCAGCCAGTTCTTCTGGCGCTCCTGGGCCATCCAGGCCTCTTGGAACTACGAGCGTCAGATGAACATGGGCTTCCTCTACGGCATGGTTCCCACGCTCGACCGCCTCTATCCGGATGAGTCCGACCCCAAGCAGCTCGCTGCTAAGAAAGAGGCTTACCACCGTCACATGGCGTTCTACAACTGCACCCCGCAGACGAGCGCTTTCGTCCTCGGCCTCGCCGCCTCCATGGAGGAGGAGTACGCCAAGGATCCCGAGAACTTCGACCCCGATTCGATCAACGCGGTCAAGACCTCGCTCATGGGCCCGCTTTCCGGTATCGGTGACTCCTTCTTCCAGGGCACCATCCGCGTCATCGCCTTTGGCCTGGGCGTCCAGCTGGCTCAGCAGGGCTCCATCATGGGCCCGATCCTGGCCATGCTCATCTCCATTATCCCCTCCGTGCTGATCACTTGGTTCGCCGCCAAGATGGGCTATCAGGGTGGTCACCAGTATCTGAGCAAGCTTCAGAGCGGCGACCTCATGGAGAAGCTCATGTATGTCTGCGGCATCGTGGGTCTTATGTCCGTGGGCGGCATGATCGCTACGCTGATCGGCGCCACCACCCCGCTGCAGTTCGCTGACGGCACCGTCGTTATCCAGGACATCCTGGACGGCATGATGCCCCAGATGATCTCCCTCGGCCTCACCGGCCTTATGTACTGGCTCATCAAGAAGAACGTCAACACCGGTTGGCTTCTCGTGATCGCCATCGTGGGCGGCATCGCCCTCTCCGCGGCCGGCATCCTGGCCTAGTCGCGACCGAGCGTCCAAACGCTTTCCCCTGGGGACCTGCCTGGGCCCCATACCCCCAGGCAGGCTCCCGTTTCCCAACATGTGATTAAGGGTCAGCCCCCTGGTCGCATCCGGACCGGCGACTCGGTCCAAACCTCAGTAACCCTGCGAGCGTCCGGCAAAGTGGCGCCGCAAAACATCGAAAGGAATGTGTCAGATGTACGAGATCGACCTTAACCTTCCTAAGCAGATCGTCGCTGACGTCCTGTCCAACCACGAGATCCACAGCGTCGCTTTCGTCGGCTGCGGTGCTTCCATGTCCGACCTGTACCCCGCCAAGTACTTCCTGGCCAACAACACGGACAAGCTGAACGTTCAGATCTTTACCGCCAACGAGTTCAACTACGACACGCCTTCCTGGGTCAACGAGCACACCTTCGTGATCACCTGCTCCCTCGGTGGCTCCACGCCCGAGACCGTCGAGGCCAACAAGACCGCCAAGAAGCACAACTGCCCGGTCGTCTCCCTCACCAACAAGGCTGGCTCCGCCCTGACCGTCGACGCCGACCACGTCATCGTCCACGGCTTCCACGCCAACTATGCCGCCAAGGCCGAGAAGCCTGGCTACGCCATTGCTCTTGCTCTCGAGATCCTTCAGCAGACCGAGGGCTATGATCACTACGAGGATATGATCACCGGCCTCACCAACATCTTCGACCTGTGCGAGAACGCCGCTCAGCACTGCACCAAGCTCGCCAAGAAGTTCGCCGAGGACTTCAAGGACGACAAGATGATCTACTTCATGGCTTCCGGTGCCTCCGAGAAGATGGCTTATTCTCACGCCGCCTTCCTGTTCACCGAGATGCAGTGGATCGACGCCGCCGCCTACAACACCGGCGAGTACTTCCACGGCCCGTTCGAGGTTTCCACCGAGGGTAAGCCCTATGTCTTCTTCATGTCTGATGGCGCAACCCGTCCGATGGACGCCCGCGCCCTCACCTTCCTTGAGCGCATGGGCGCCAAGGTCGCTCTGATCGACTCCAAGGACTACGGCCTGGCTGACGCCGTGCCCGCGAGCGTCATCACCTACTTCAACCCGCTGCTGCACCTCGCCGTTATGCGCGAGTACGGCAACCAGATCGCCGAGGCCCGTCAGCACCCGCTGACCATGCGTCGCTACATGTGGAAGCTTTCCTACTAATCACAAGTAAGTAGACCTTACGGGTTGATTGAAAGGGGATGGGGTTTGCGCTCCGTCCCCTTTTTGCTTTGGGGAGGGCGTGCCTGTCGCGCCGTAAAACCACAGATAAAACCTACCAAAATATTTTTGGCAGGCGGGAGGAGATGCGTATGATCAAGGCAGTGCTGTTTGACATGGACGGTGTGCTAGTCGATACCGAGTGGTTCTACAACCGTCGCCGCGTGGCGTATATGGAGGAGCATGGCATTACGTACGATAGAATTCCAGATCTTTCGGGGTCTAATGAACCGGCAATCTGGGAAGCTCTAGTTCCTGGCAATCTCACGTTACGCGAGGAATTGCTCACGGAATATAAAAAAAGATATTGCCCCGCTCATCCCGTTCCGTATGCCGAGCTACTCAACGAGCAGACGGAGCCGGTGATGCGTGAGCTGCACAAGCGCGGCGTGAAGTGTGCCATCGCGAGCTCGTCCTATCGCGAGCTCATTGACGAGCTGGTGGAGATTGCCGGTATCGCCGACGTGCTGGACTACACCATCAGCGGGCACGAGTGCAGTGCGTTTAAGCCCGACCCCGAGATCTACCTGCGTGCCATGGAGGCGCTGGGGGTGGAGCCTGCCGAGTGCCTGGTTATCGAGGATTCGCCTTTGGGCATCGAGGCCGGCAAGCGCTCCGGCGCCCGCGTCCTGGCGCTGCGTCCGCACGAGGGCGTCAACCTGGACCAGTCCGCCGCCGACGTTGCCATCGACAACCTCGACGACATTTTGGCTGCCATTTAGGGACAGGTTTATTTTGGCAGGTTTTATCTGGGCAAACGCCGAATTCGCCGTGAAGGGATCGCTCTCTTCACGGCGTTTTTCTTTTGAGCGGCCTCACGGTCCTTCTGATGGTTGTCGAGAGAGGGTGAATTGAAGCGCCCTCTGTCGCTCCATGCTACAATCGCCGGCATGCCCCACAATTACATCTGCTTTCGAAGGGAGCCTATGTGGCGAACGCCATCGACCAGCTCACGGACCGCGTGCTCGTGCTCGGCCGTCTCACCATCGTCCGCCGCGCCATTACTGCAGTGGCGGTCACAATTTCCGCCGTTCTCCAGACATTTCTGATCCAGGCATTCATTCGGCCCGCCGACCTGCTTCCGAGCGGCCTCACCGGCGTCGCTGTCCTGCTCGATCGCGTTACCTCGCTCGGCGGCGTTCACATCGACATCTCGCTTGGTATGCTCGCGCTCAACATCCCCGTGGCGCTCCTATGCTGGAGCGGCATTAGCAAGCGCTTCGTCATCTTCTCGATGATGCAGGTCGTGCTCTCATCGCTGTTCCTCAACGTCTTTCACTTCGCACCGTTTTTGGGCGACAAGATTATGCTCATCATTTTTGGCGGCGTGGTCTCGGGTCTGGGCGCTGCCATCGCGCTTAAGTCCGGCGCATCTACTGGCGGCACCGACTTTATCGCGCTGTGGGTTTCCAACCACACGGGCAAGACCATCTGGGGCGTCATCTTTGGTTTCAACTGCTTTATCCTGGCGATCTTTGGCTTTATGTTTGGCTGGGACAAGGCGGCGTACTCCATCGTGTTCCAGTTTATTTCGACCAAGACCATCGACAGTTTCTATCGTCGTTACGACCGCGTGACGCTGCAGATCACGACGCGTAAGGCAGACGAGGTCATGACCGCCTATGTTGACCATTTTCAGCATGGCATTAGCTGTGCCGAGGTCATCGGCGGATACAGCCGCGAAAAGATGTATCTGCTGCACGCCGTTGTCTCGACCTACGAGAGTCAGGACATTATCAAGCTGGTGTGTGACATTGATCCCGGCGCCGTGATCAATGTGTTCCACACGCTCAACTTTGTGGGCGGCTGGTGGGGCGGTCATGTCGACGAGCCCATGCCCACGGCCGTACCCGATCCCGACAAGCCCGCGCGCATGGCCAGCAGGCAGGCGCGCCTCAGCGAGCAGGACAGCCTGCAGCAGGACGACGGCAAGTAAGGATTTGCTGTATGCGGTGTATCGTTTTATCAAAGTGAGGTAACATATAAAAAGACGTTATATACGTATTAGTTATTTCGCTATTTTGATAAGAGTGATCAGATATGCCCGCACCCAAAAATGCACCGCTTTACCAGCAGATTTACGACGAAATCAAGGATGCAATCGAGAAAGGTGTTTATGCACCCAAGGAGCGTATTCCGTCCGAGCTTGAGCTAGCCGAGCAGTACGACGTGAGCCGCATTACGGTGCGCCGCGCCGTCGAGGAGCTGTGCTCCGATGGCTACCTGGTTAAGCAGCAGGGCCGTGGCACCTTTGTCTCCACGCCGCACATCAACCGCCAGTTCCACGCTTCGACGCTGCAGACGTTTACCGCGCTGTGTGCCGATAATGGCATGAAGGCGGGCGCGCATGTGGTCGATCGCCAGATTGTGCCGGCACGTCAAAACGAGATGGAGTTCTTTGGCCTGCAAAAGGACGCGCTGCTGCTGCATATTAAGCGCGTGCGTACGGCCGACGGCGAGCCCATCTTTGAGGAGAACATCTTTGTGCCGTTTGACGCCTACCGTGAGCTGTTGACGGCCGATCTTGAGGACAAGTCGATTTTTGCCGAGGTCGAGCGCGTTGGCGGAACGCCGATTGTCTCGGTTGGCTACCGCACGGTCGAGGCCGTTCGTGCCAATACCGAGCAGGCGGCCGAGTTGGGCATTGCTCCGCACGATCCACTGCTCAACCTGCGTGCCGGCTTTATCGGCCCCAATGGCGAGCCGGTTCTGATGGGTAAGCAGTACTACGTGGGATCGCGCTACGTTATGGTTATGTAGGGTTGGTTCCGCCGTTCTACCGAACGGCGGAACGGGCCGACGCTACAAGCCCGCCAGAGCGGCAATCTGCCTTTCAACTTCGGCGGCATGATCAGAAGATCAATGCCGCCTTGTTTCAAGGCACCTTGCTCGCTCTGGCGGGCTTTCGCTGACATTGCCAAAACATCGACTACCCATAGAATGAGCGTGGATAATCTCCCGTTTTTGGCTCGGTTACGGCCTCAAAGTGGGAGATTATCCACGCTCATCCGGAAAGTGTCCAAAAATCCACGCTCGTTCCTTTCGGATTGCGCCGCCCGTGGCCGGCAACCGTGGGGCACCGGTCCGCGTGGCGGCGTATAATCGGCGGCAGATGACTTGGACGTTAGGAAACCATGACCGATAGCATGCAGCAGATGGCGCTCGACACGCTCGGCGCCTATTTTGGCTACACCTCGTTTCGCCCGGGCCAGGACCGCATGGTCGATGCGATCCTTGCCGGTCGCGATGCGCTGGGCGTTATGCCCACGGGCGCCGGCAAGTCTATCTGCTACCAGGTGCCCGCACTTATGCTGCCTGGCATCACTTTTGTGGTGAGCCCGCTGCTGTCGCTTATGGAGGACCAGACCCGCGCGCTGCTCGCGGCGGGTGCGCGCCCCAGCTACCTCAACTCCAGCCTTACGTCGGCTCAGCAAAACACGGTGCTCAAGCGGGCTCGCGAGGGCCGCTACCAGCTTATGTACGTGGCGCCCGAGCGCCTGCTCGAGCCGCGCTTTCTCGCCTTCGCGCAGGAGGCGGCCAGCGAGGGCGGTATCGGTGTGCCGCTCGTGGCGATTGACGAGGCCCACTGCGTGAGCCAGTGGGGCCAGGATTTCCGCCCCGCCTACCTGCAGATTCGCGAGTTCATCGATTCCCTGCCGCAGCGCCCCATCGTGGCGGCCTTTACCGCTACGGCGACCGAGCGCGTGCGCACGGACATTCAGCAGATGCTCGGCCTGCAAAACCCCGCGACGGTGGTGACGGGCTTCGATCGCAAGAACCTCTACTTTGGCTGCGAGGAGATGGGTGACAAGGCCAAGGCCGCCTGGGTGCGCGACTACGTGATCGCGCATTCGAGCGAGAGCGGCATCGTGTATTGCTCGACCCGCAAGACGGTCGATGCGCTGGCAGGCGATCTCGCCGAAGCGCTGGGCCCCAGCGGCATTCGCGTTGGCCGCTACCATGCCGGCATGGGCAACGACGCCCGCCGTCAAAGCCAGCGCGCCTTTATCGACGACGATATTCAGGTGATGGTTGCGACCAACGCCTTTGGCATGGGCATCGACAAGCCCAACGTGCGCTACGTGATCCACAACAACGTGCCCGAGAGCATCGAGGCCTACTACCAGGAGGCAGGCCGCGCCGGCCGCGATGGCGATCCGGCCAGCTGCCATTTGCTGTGGAACGGCAACGATTTTCGCATGCGCCGCTTTTTGATCGACCGCGGAGATGCTGCCGACGAGGCACTTGACGACGAGCAACGCGCGTGGGCGCTCCAGAATCGATATCGTCTGCTCAGCCAGATGGAGGGCTACTGCAATACCACCGGCTGCCTGCGCGAATACATGTTGCGCTACTTTGGCGACGAGGCCGCGGCCGAGCATGCGTCAGCGGCTGGTGCGGGCAGCGCCGCCACGGATGACGCCGAGGGCTGCGGCAACTGCAGCAACTGCCTCACACAGTTCGAGGTCGAGGACGTCACCGATATGGCCCGCGCCGCTGTGCGCTATGTGGCCACGCGTCCCATGCGTTTTGGCAAGTCGCTGATCGCCGACGTGCTCCACGGCGGCAACATCGAGCGCATTCGCCAGATGCATCTGGACGAGGACCGCGGCTACGGTGAGCTGTCGAGCGAATCGGTCGGGCGCATCAAGGACATCATCGGCCAGTTGTGCGGCCGCGGTTATCTGGCCACCTCGCAGGGGCAGTACCCGGTCGTGGGGCTGGGTCCGCGTGCCGTCGAGGTCGAGGATGAGGCGTTCGCCTTTACCGTTAAGCGTCGCGCGTCCAAGCGCAAGGCCTCGGCCCGCGCCCGCCGCGCGGTGGATCTGCTGCGCGAGGAGGCTGAGCTGGATCAGCGCCCGCGCGTGGGCGACGATGCCGAGCTGTTCGAGCGCCTGCGTGCCTTGCGCAAGGAGATCTCGACCGAGCTGGAGATGGCGCCGTATATGGTCTTTTCCGACAAGGCTCTGCGCGGCCTGTGCCGCCTGCGCCCTCAAACGCGCGAGGAGCTGATCCAGGTCAACGGCATTGGCGAGAAAAAGGCCGACGCCTTTGGCGAGCAGTTTATGGCGGCGATTGAAGAATTTGAGTCCGAGCATGCGCGGGATGGAGCGTAATGATGGCAGCCGATAGCAAGACCGAACGTTCCGAGCGCGCCGAGGTGTCCGCCGTGCCGCTGTACCAGCAGGTTATGGACGACCTAAAGGGCGAGATCGCGCGCGGCGTGTACGCGGCCGGCTCGCGTATTCCTTCCGAGATGGAGCTCGCGAAGTCCTACGGCGTGGGACGCATCACCGTGCGCCGCGCCATCGAGGAGCTGTCGCACGCGGGGTATCTCAGCCGCCAGCAGGGGAGGGGCACGTTTGTGTGCGCGCCCAAGCTCAAGCGCAAGATTCGCCAGAAGGGTGACGTCCAGAGTTTTACTGAGGGTTGTGCTGCCAACGATATGGTGGCCGGAGCGCGCCTGGTGTCGCGCACGGTGGTTGCGGCGACGCGCGAGGACGCGGCGTTTTTTGGCGTGGAGCCCGGCAGTGAGCTTATCGTGGTCGAGCGCGTGCGCACGGCCGACGGCATCCCCGTCATGCTCGAGAACAACGCCTTTGTGCTCGCCGACCATCCCTACCTGCAGACGCTGGCCGCCGAGGACCTCACCGATAACTCGATCTTTGCGCTCGTTGCAGAGCATTCGGGCCGCGCGCCGCTCAAGTCCGATCCCTGCACCGTGGAGATTGCGCTTGCCGATGCTCAGGCGGCCCCGCTGCTGGAGGTGCCGGTCGGCGAGCCGCTCTTTTATATGGAGGCGTACTTTACCGATGCGGACGAGCGGCCCCTACTGCTCGGTCGTCAAAAGATCGTTGGCTCGCGCTACGTGTTTGACATCTAACGTCCACAGATAGAACAATATAGAACAAGTTTGGCGAAATGACTTCACCCACGACAGCTTGCGTGCTATAAATAGGACAACATAGAACGACCGCAGGTACGAGCAGCCGTCACCAAAAGCCATCACACAAGGAGGAGCATCAGCATGAACGCACATGATCTGATTCAGGAAATTATCGAGCGCAAGGGCAAGGTCGAGAATGTCTTTTGGATCGCCTGCGGCGGTTCGATGATCGACCTGATGCCGGCCAACGAGCTGCTCAAGCGCGAGGCGACCACGTTTACCTCGACGGTTTACACGGCGCGCGAGTTTTGCCTGATGGCCCCCAAGAGTCTTGGCGAGAAGTCACTCGTCATCGCCTGCAGCCACAGCGGCAATACGCAGGAGGTCGTCGACGGTTGCGAGATGGCGCTGGCAGCCGGCGCCGAGGTCGTTGCCCTCACCGACTGCGAGGGCTCAAAGATCGACAACGGCAAGTGGACCACCTGGGTCTATCCGTGGGGCGAAGGCGTGCCACAGGCCGAGGTGCCGCAGGGCATCGGCGCTCTGATCGCCGCCGAGCTGCTCGACCAGCAGGAGGGTTACGAGGCGCTTGCCGACATGTATGAAGGCCTTAAGCAGATGGACGCGCTGCTGCCCGCCGCGCGCGAGAAGGTCAACGCCGAGCTGGGCGCCCGTTTTGCCGAGCTCTGCCAGCAGCACGAGTTTTTCTACATCTTGGGATCCGGCCCCAACTTTAGCCAGACCTACGCCATGGCGATCTGCTCGCTCATGGAGATGCAATGGCAGCACTGCTGCTACATCCACTCCGGCGAGTACTTCCACGGCCCGTTCGAGGCTACCGAGCCCGGCGTGTTCTACTTTGTGCAGCTCGGATCGGGCGAGTGCCGCCCCATGGAGGAGCGCGCGCTGGCGTTCCTCAACACGCACACCGATACGGTCATGGTGCTCGACGCACTCGAGTACGGCGTGGGCGACGTGCCTGCCAGCGTGCGTTCGTACCTGGAGCCGATCTTCTTCTACAACATGAGCTGCGAGCTGCGCGCCGCCCGCGGCAAGGTGTTCGACCACAGCCCCGAGATCCGTCGCTACATGGGCATCGAGCAGTACTAAGTAACGGGAAAACCATTCACCTTCGATTCGCAAGGGCACTGCGTGAGTCAAAAAAGCGGGCCGCGCCGGGGATTTCCGGCGCGGACCGCTTAGTATCGCGCTTAGAATCGCAAGGTTGCGGCAGGCAGCGGCCTACTTTGCGTCGTAGGCCTCGGTGTCCCACCAGTCGAGCTGGGCGATGTTGTCGCGGATGTGCTGGCAGCTCTTGTGGAAGCCCTCGAGCTCGTACTCGGACAGGTCCAGCGTGTAGACCTCCTCGACGCCCTCGGCGCCGATCACGCACGGCAGGGAGGTAAAGATGCCCTCTTCGCCATACTGGCCAGTCATGAGCGTAGAGGCCGAAAGCACGGCGTGCTCGTTGTGCAGCACGGCGGCGCAGACGCGCGCGGCGGAGTTGGCGACGGCGTACTCGGTGCACTGCTTGCCAGCGTAGGTCACATAGCCGCCCTTGCGCGCAAGCTCCTCGACCTCCATGTGGTCAAAGGCGTACTTGTCGGGGTCCTCGGCCTGAAGCTCGTTGAGGCTCTTGCCGGCGATGGTCGCGGCAAGAGCCT
>CABVBR010000026.1 GCA_902496645.1 uncultured Collinsella sp. | reverse complement strand
GGGGACTACGTTGACGCTGCTTGTCTCGCCCGGGTGCCGTTGGGTCAGGGATAGGCGTCTTCGCTGATAGGTGCTTTGTTGGGGGGCTGCTTTTATGCGGCTCTTTCTTTGTTTTTGGGTATATTTGTCTTTGTTGAACTGTTCTTGCGGCTGGGTGCGCTTGCGACCTGGAACGCTTCTTTTGTAGCCGTCTCGGCTCGTTGTTGAGAGGAGACTTACTTTTATGCGTATTGTGTTTATGGGTACGCCTGATTTTGCTGTGCCTTCGCTGACTTCGCTTGTTGAGGCCGGCAATGAGGTTGCGCTCGTAATTACTCGTCCCGATGCTGTTCGTGGACGTGGTAAGAAGCTTGAGCCTTCTCCTGTTAAGGCCAAGGCGCTTGAGCTGGGGTTGCCGGTTGTTGAGGCCAATCGTATGACGCCCGAGGTTGTTGCGGCGCTCCAGGCTTCGGATGCCGATATTTTCTGTGTGGCTGCCTATGGCTGCATTTTGCCTGATGAGGTGCTGCATATGGCGCCGCTTGGTATTGTGAATGTTCATGCTTCGCTGCTGCCTCGTTGGCGTGGCGCTGCTCCTATTCAGCGTGCCATTCTTGCTGGTGACGAGGTTGCTGGCGTTTCTATTATGCGCATTGGGCATGGCGTGGATACCGGCGCTTATTGTGCCCAGGCGTCTACGTCGGTTACCGGTAAGCATGCCGAGGCGCTCACGATGGAGCTTGGTGAGCTTGGCGGTAAGTTGCTTGCCGATACGCTTCCTTCGCTTGCCGATGGCTCGGCTGTTTGGACTGAGCAGGATGAGTCGCTCGTCACTCATGCCGCCAAGATTTCCAAGCGGGAGATGCGTCTTGATCCGCAGATGGCGGCGCTCGATTGCGTTCGTCATGTGCTCGCTTCGTCCGATACCGCGCCTGCTCGTTGCGTGATTGCTGGCAAGACGGTTCGCGTGCTCGATGCTGCGCCGGCTGATGTGTCGCTTGGCGAGGGTCTGGTGCTCGTTAAAGCCAAACGCGTCTACCTGGGGCTTTCCGATGGCGCGGTTGAGCTGCTCGTGGTTAAGCCCGATGGTAAGCGTGCGATGGCTGCTTCCGCCTGGGCTGCCGGTCTTCAGGGCGCCGACCTTACGTGGGGTGTTTTGTCATGAGTAAGTTGTCTCCCGCGCGCAAGCTTGCGCTCGATGTGTTGATGGAGGCCGATCGCCGCGGCATGTACGCGCGCGACGTGCTGTCCTCCCGTGCTTCTGCCAAGGCCATTGACCAGCGCGATTCCGCGTTTGCAGCGCGTTTAGCGCTCGGTGTTGCCGCCACGCAGGGCATTTTGGATGAGCTGCTCGACCAGTTTCTGGATAAGCCTAAAAAGGTCGCGCCGCGCGTGCGCATGGCGCTTCGCATCTCGGCCTTCGAGATGCTCTACCTGCATACGCCGGGCCGCGTTGCCGTGAGCCAGGGTGTTGAGCTGGTGCGCAGCGGTGCCAAGTCTGCTGCGGGCCTGGCTAACGCGGTGCTGCACAAGGTTGCGGACAACGTTGAGGATTTTGCCACGGCGTCTGACGTGGATGAGTCCGAGCGCCGCCTGGTTCGCCTGTCGCGTCTGATGGGTCTGCCGTGTTGGCTGTGCGCCCGCATTATGGCCTCGTTCGATACGCCCGAGGGCGCGCTCAACTTTGCCGGCAATCTGGCGCCTGCGCCGCTCGCCCTGCATGAGAACGCCTTTGCGACCAAGCCGGATCCGTATATCTCGCAGCTCGTGGCACCTGTTTTTCCCGGCTGCCATGCTCCGGTCGATGCTCAGGTTACCGTTGCATCGGGCGTGTTTGAGCGTGCTGCGGCCGTGGCTTCGGACCTGAATGCTCAGCTTATCGCGACCGCGGCGACTCGTCCCGGGCGTTGTCTGGAGATCGGCGCCGGTCGTGGCACGAAGACCTATGTGATGATGTGCCAGGCCAAGCGTGCCGGCTACGAGCGCCAGCATACCGCGCTCGACCTGCACGATCGCAAGTGCGATCAGAATCTCGCGCGCCTACATAAGGCGGGCATCTCGGGCGTTCGTACGGTTTCGGGCGATGCGTGCGAGCTCGATGAAGTGCTTACGTCCTTTGATGCCATGCTCGGTGAGCCTGCCCTGTTCGACACGGTGTTTATCGATGCGCCATGCTCGGGCACCGGTACCATGCGCCGTCACCCCGAGATTCCGTGGCGTTTGACCGAGAACGATGTGACGCGCGAGCTGCCCAAGCTGCAGTTGACGATGCTTAAGGAGGCAGCCGCGCGCGTGGCCGCCGGCGGTGAGCTTATCTATGCGACGTGCTCGGTCTTTGACGAGGAGAACACGCAGGTCGTGGATGCGTTCTTGGCATCACCCGAGGGCGAGGGCTTTTTCGTAGAATCGCTCTCCGAAGCCCAGATTCTGCAACTCCCTGAGTTCGAGCAGGCCAAGAAGCTCGTATCCGTCCGCCAAAACGACCGCGGCCTCTTCCAAAGCGTCCCCACAAACGCCGACTCCTACGACGGCCACTTCTGCGCCAGACTCATCCGCAAGTAACTTCTAAGTTGCGGTGAAATAGGGATTGAATATCGGCATCTACCCGCCAAACAGTCCTTATTTCACCGCAACTCAGGAGATTATGCGAGCGTAAATTGCAAAAGCGGTAAAGTGTAGTAAAAATAGCCCCGTCTTACTCTTGCTGTTATCAAAAGTAGGGCGGATTACGGGGCTGGGTATGAACTTCTCGACCACGGCGAAATTGCAGATAATAAAACCGCAGGTAGATGGCTTGTTGAAATTAGCAATTTGCCGGAATGGATAGAGGTTGTCAATTCAGCCCGTAATCCGGCATAGTTTTGTAATGTTACAAACTTAGTCTCAGCCAGAAATCCGATTTATAGAAAAGTTGCGGTGAAATAGTTCCTGTTTGCCATTTGATTGGCTGATTCAGGAACTATTCCACCGCAACTCATGAGGAAACCCGGGTAGTGGGGTCGCTTGTCGTTAGTGGCTGTGCGGGCAGTTGGCGCAGCAGCCGCTGGTGGCGCTGGTGCTGGAACCGCCGCTGCGCTGGTCGGTGTTGTAGAAACCGCTGCCCTCAAATTTGATGCCGCTGGCCGAGAACGTCTTTGCAGCCGGAGCACCGCAGCTCGGGCACACGACCTCGGGGGTCTCGGACATGGGATGCTCAACCTCAAACACGTTGCCGCAGCTCGAGCACTTGTAATCGTAGCGCGCCATAATACTTCCTTTTCAGCACAAAGCGGGCAGATCGCTCTGCCCGCATAAATTCAAACAGCTGTAACTGTACCCTATATCGGGGGTTTTATCACGCTTCGCCCCAGAATCTATGGGTGTTGCGCAGGAGCTGTGCAGTTTTATTCTCAGCTGCCTCAATATCAGCCTCTTTGGCCTGCCACGTCCAGTTGCCCGTGGCGACACCCGGCACGTTCATGCGGGCATCGTCGCCCAGCCCCAGCACATCCTGCAGCGGCATCATCACGAGGGGAGCGTCGCTTGCCAGCGCGTCGCCCATCAGCTTGGCCGCGCATTCAACACCGCTCGGCTCGTCGCCGCCCGCAAAGGAGCGCGTGCACCAACCGGCGAGCGTCGACGTGTCGTGCGTCGAGGTGTACAGAATCTTGCCCGGCGTGGGATGCACGCCACAGCGGACGTCGTAATCGCTAAACTCCAGCACGTCCATGCCGGGGAAGCCGCAGGTCGATGCCATCGCGCGAACACCGGGCGTCAAATAGCCCAAATCCTCGGCGATAAAGTTGAGCGGCCCCAGCTCGTCGTAGGCAGTCTGGAACAGGTCCTTGCCCGGACCCGCCAGCCAGCGGCCGTTGGCGCATGCCTTGCCTGCGGGAATGCTAAAGTAGCTGTGGAAGCCCAGGAAGTGATCCAGGCGCACGCGGTCGTACAGCGAGAACGCGCGACGCAGGCGGTCCATCCACCAGCGGTAGCCGTTCTCCTTCATGTGGTCCCAGCGGAACGTCGGATTGCCCCACACCTGGCCTTCGGGTGCAAAGTTGTCGGGCGGCGCGCCAGAAATTTCAATCGCCTTGCCGGTATCGGACAGCCAGAAGTTCTCGGGCTCGCTCCACGCGTCGGCCGAATCGTCGGACACATACATCGGAATATCGCCGATGACCTCGATGCCCTTCTTGTGCGCGTAGTTCATAAGCTCGCACCAAGCCAGGTCGAAGCGATACTGCATGTACGCCTGCAGCTCCGCCTCGTCGTGGAAACGCTTGTCGTCGATCAGGTGCTCGTTGTAGTGCGCGACGTCGGCCGGCCAATCGTGGCGCGACTCGCCCTCAAAGTATTTTTTGACGGCCATGTAGACGCAGTACTTCTCGAGCCAATCGGCATTGCGATGTTTAAACGCGGTGTAGAGCGGGTCGGCATCCTCGCCACCGCGGGCTTTCCAGACCTTAAAGTCGGCGGCCAGCTCCTCGTGGCTCTCGGGCAGCAGGTCGATATTGCCGGCAAAGGCAGAAGGGCCGGCGTAAGGGGAGCGGAAAAAGTCTGTCGGGTTGACGGGCAGAACCTGCCAGTAGCGCATGCCCATGGCGGCCAGATGGTCGATAAAGCGACGCGTGGGCGCGCCGATCGTGCCGGGCTTGCCGTCGTCGGTCGGCACCGAGGTGATATGGCACACGACGCCCGCGCCGTGATCGAGCGGCTCCTGTAGGCGCTGCTCGGCGTGGTGATAGATGATCGACGAACCCAGCGGGTACAGGTCGAGCGTGACCGTGCCGTTGTGGATCACACATTCGTGGCCGCTAATGACGTCGCTTGCACATTCGCCGAGCGCCGGAATCGTCACGCGGTGCGAATTGCGTAGGCTGCGGTTGATGATGACGGTCGCGGCCTCGCCATCCTTGCCCGTGCGGTTGTACGCCAGCACCTCGTCGTTGAGCGCGAAGGCTTTGATCTCACCGTCGATCATAAACGGCAGCGCGCGGCGTACGGCCGAGGCGTTCTTGACGATAGCCAGCGTATCGAAGTCGTGCAGGTCTTCCTTGGTCGGCAGGGTGCGACGGTTGCCCGGATCGGTAAGGCCCTCCAGGCCGTACTCGTCGCCGTAGTAAATCGAAGGCACGCCGGGGAAGGTCATCTGCATGAGCGTCGCGAGCCAAAAGCGGCTCTTGGCCAGGCCCATTGCGCCTTCGTCCAGACGCCATTTGCTGCGCTCGCACTCGGGCAGCTGCGACTCGTCGGGACCGCCGCCGAGCACCGAGATGATGCGCGGGCGATCGTGGCTCGACAGCAGATTGAGCGCGCAGGACAGAGCCTCGCGCGGATAGTTTTCGCGCAGGGTCTCGATATCCTCGGCTGCCTGGTAGGCGTTCTTGTAGCCCATCAAAAAGCCGATGACCATGTCGCGGAAGGGGTAGTCCATAGCAGAATCGAGCTCGGAGCCCTGCAGGTAGCGGCGCAAATGACCGTAGCTAATCTTGTTGGAGGCGTCCTCCCAGACTTCGCCAAGCAGCAACGCATCGGGCTTTTCGGCGAGAACGGCCTTTTTGATCTCGGCCAGGAAGTCGTCGGAAAGCTCGTCGGCCACGTCCAGGCGCCAGCCGTGGGCACCGGCGCGCAGCCACTTGCGGATGATGCCGTCCTCGCCCAGAATCCTCTCGCGCACCAGCTCGGACTTCTCGTTGATGGCGGGCATATTGCCCACGCCCCACCAGCAATCGTACGAGCCGTCCTCGTGGAAGGTAAACGCGTCGCGCCACGGCGAATCCTCGCTCTGCCAGGCGCCCACACCGGGGTAGTTACCATAGCGGTTAAAGTAGATCGAGTCGTCGCCTGTGTGGTTAAAGACGCCGTCCAGGATGATGGAAATGCCCAGCTTCTCGGCTGCCTGGCACAGCTCGGTAAAGTCCTGCTCGGTGCCCAGAATCGGGTCAATTTTTGTGTAGTCAGCCGTGTCGTAGCGATGGTTGCTCGCGGCCTCAAAGATGGGGTTGAGGTAGATGGCGGTAAAGCCCAGCTCGGCAATGCGGGGCAGGTCTTCCTGAATACCCTTGAGCGATCCTCCGTAGAAGTCCCAGGTCTTAATGGAGCCGTCCTCGGCGCGCTCATACACCGGTGGTTCGTTCCAATCTTCGACCATGCGGCGCTGAATGCCCTTGCGCGGCTTTTCGAGTTCGGCCATTGTGCGCTCGCGCCAATGCTCGTCGCGGGCGTAGCGGTCGGGGAAGATCTGGTAGACCATGCCGCGTTCGTACCAAGTGGGACGGTTCTCGCGGTGCTTGTAGACGGTAACCTGGAAGGACGGCACCTCGGCGTAGTCGTAGGTTACGCCCTCGCCGCCGGTGCGACCTTGCGGTGCGCCCAAGCGGACCTCGGGCTGGCCCTCGATATTGCATATAAAGCTGTACCAGACAAGACAGGGTTCGGGGCACGGAAGCTCGCCGGTAAAGATGCCGTCACCTTCGTGCTCCATGGGGATGAGGGTCTCGCCGATGCCATCGACCCAGGTGCGCAGGGTAAGCGTTGCCTGGTTGGGATCGGCGTCCTCCAAAATCACCGAAAGCGCAACGGAAGTTCCAGTGGTCACAGCGCCAAACGGAGTGCGAAACTGCGGTAGGCGGCTGTTGTGAATCAATCTCATAGTACGGTCCAGTTCAATAGAATCACGGCCTGCGGGCCATGGGCTTTACGCACAAGATGTAAGTATATCTGTTGTACATAGGGTGTATAAACAACATCCGTTTACCATCGGCGAACGGTTGTCCTAGAAAATCGTTTTACCAACCCGAGTAGATTTTTGGGACATGCCTTAAAAACTACCTTTTGACTTAGCGATCGAGCGCGTCATAAAAGGTAGATTTTAAGGCATGTCCCAAAAATCTACTGGGAAGAGGGCGCCGGTTGGGGCGCCCCCTTGTTTGTTGAGGATTGAGTTTTGGATCGTCCGAATTAGCGGCGTTTGCGGGTGGCCGTGGCCTTGCGGACGGAGGTCTTCTTGGACGGGGCCTTATCCTCGGCCGGAGCGGTGGGGGAGACCGGAGTCTCCTTGGCGGGCTCGACCTTTGCCTCAGCCTTCGGGGCAGCCTTGACCTCGGCAGCCTTCGGTGCCGGCTCGGCCTTTACCTTGGGCTTTGCCTCTGCCTTGGTCGCGGTTTTCTTGGCCGTCGTCGTGGTGCGCTTGCGCGTGGTGGTCTTGGCGGCGGGCTTGGCCTCCACGGTTTCCTCGGCCTTGGTTTCGGAGGGCGTCTCCTCGACCTTGGCGGCCGGCTTTGCGGCGGCCTTGGGGGCAGCCTTCGTAGCGGCGGCCTTGGTGGTCGTCGCCTTCGTTGCCGTGGTCTTCTTAGCAGCGGTGGTCTTAGCGGCAGTCGTCTTCTTGGCAGCGGTCTTGGCCGGAGCCTTGGCGGCCGGCTTGGCCTCAACAGCAGGAGCCTCAGCCGCAGCCTCGGCCTTTACCTCGGGGGCGACCTCAGCTTCGGCGGCCTTCTTGGCGGCAGCGGACGTGCGCTTGCGCGTCGTCGTTGCCTTGGCGGCCGTCGTCTTGGTGGCAGTAGCCTTAGTGGCAGCGGCCTTGGTCGTCGTGGCCTTCTTAGCCGTCGTCTTGCGCGTCGTGGTCTTCTTGGCGGCAGGCTTCGCAGCCGGCTTGGCCTCAGCCTCGGGAGCAGTCTCAGCCTTTACCTCAGCCTCAACCGGCTTCTCCTCAACTTTGGGCTCCTCAGCAGCAACGGGCGACTCAACAACCGGCTCGGCCTTGGGCTCCGCCTCGGCCGCAACCTCGGGCTCAGCTGCAGCCTCCTCAGTCACGGCCGCAGGCTCGTCCACAACCGCTACCGGCCTCTCAATCTCCGGATGCATAAAGAAGTACAGGTCCAGATACTTGTCGGCCGAGCGCGTCCAGCTAAAGTCTTGGCTCATGGCCTGCGTGACCAGCTGGTTCCAGGCATCGCGGTTGTCCCAGAACAGGCGTGCCGCGCGGAACACGGCGTCGCCCATCTCGTCGCCGTTAAAGTTGCTAAACGAGAAGCCCGTGCCCTCGCCGGTAAACTCGTTATACGGGATCACGGTGTCCTTCAGACCACCGGTCTCGCGCACGATGGGCAGGGTGCCGTAGCGCATAGCGATGATCTGCGACAGGCCGCAGGGCTCAAACTTCGAAGGCATCAGGAACATGTCGGCGGCGGCATACATACGCTGTGACAGCGCCGGGTCGAACTCGATGCGTGCGGCCATGGTACCGGGGTACTTGTCCTGGAAGTAGCGCAGACCGTCCTCGTAGTCGCGGTCGCCGGTGCCCAGCACCGCCACCTGCACACCGCCGGACAGGATGCGGTCGAGCGCGTACATGACCAGGTCCATGCCCTTCTGGCGCGTCAGGCGCGTGACCATCACCATAAGCGGGCGGTCGTCGCGAACCTCGAGCCCCAGCTCTTCCTGCAGCTTGGCCTTGCACACGGCCTTGCCTGAGCGGTCCTCGACGGTGTAGTTCGCGGCGATGCGCGTATCGGTCGCCGGGTCAAATCCCGCGACGTCAATGCCGTTCAAAATGCCCTGCAGCGCGTACGAACGCTCGCGCAGCACGCCATCCAGGCCCTCGCCAAACTCGGGCGTCTGGATCTCGTTGGCATAGGTGGGGCTCACCGTGGTGATGGCGTCGGCATAGCGCAGGGCGCCCAGCATGTAGTTGATGCTGCAGGCGTCGCAACGCAGCTGCGAGGCGGCCGCCGGAATGTGCGCCACGCCCAGGATATCCTCCATCACGGTGTCGCTAAACTGGCCCTGGAACGCCACGTTGTGGATCGAGAACACGGTCTTGACGCGGTCATACAGCGGCAGGCCCTGGTAAAACTCGCGCAAGAACACGGGTGCCAGTGCCGTCTGCCAGTCGTTGCAGTGCAGGATGTCGCACTCAAAACCGGCCGGCAGGTGCTGCAGACTCTCGGTGATGGCCTTGGAGAAAAACGCAAAGCGCTCGCCGTCATCAAAGAAGCCGTACGGATAGTCGCGCGCAAAGTAGCGCTCGTTGTCGATGAACATATAGGTGACGCCGTCGTGCTCAAGCTTCTCGAGCCCGCAGTACTCGTTGCGCCAGCCCAGGCTCACGTAAAAGTCGGAGAAGTGCTCCATCTGCGCCTTGTACTCGTCCTTGATGGTGGCGTACTTGGGCACCATCACGATAACTTCGGCGCCGGCGCGCACAAGCGCCGCAGGCAGCGAGCCTGCCACGTCGCCCAGGCCACCGGTCTTTACAAACGGTGCGCACTCGGCCGAGGCAAACACGATCTGCATCTTTTTGCTGGAATCAGCCATATTGTCTCCCATGTTGCAATTCGAGAATAGCCGCCTGGCACAAACCGGGCGGCTATTCTACATGTTACGAGCGATGTTGCGGTGCCAACGTTAACGTACGATGGTGGTGTCGGAAGTTAACGGAGCCTTGCCCAGCACCAGGATGTTCTCGGGCGTGCCGCGAAGCTCGGTGTTGGTGGGCACCACGTTGTTCTTGTCCAGGATGGCGTTCTCAACGCGGGCGCCGCTCTTGATGATGCAACTCTGGTTGATGATCGAGTTGGTCACCGAGGCGCCTTCCTCAACCACAACGCCGCGCGACAGGATCGAGTTGCGCACGGTGCCCTTGATGATGCAGCCGGCCGAGATGATCGAGTTGCACGCGTGGCTGCCGGTCGCATAGCGCGAGGGCGGCACGTCGTGGGCCTTGGTTAGGATCGGGCGCTCGGGGTCGAAGAGCTGATCGGCCACGGTCTGGTCGAGCAGGTCCATGCTGCGGCGATACAGCGACTTCTCGCTAAACACGCCCACGACCTCGCCCTTGTACTCGTAGCTACACACATCGATGTTGCCAAAGTCGCCCTGGAGTGCCTCGAGCAGGTCCAGATAGTCGGCGGCCTGGTAGTGATCGATGATCTCGAGCAGCGTCTCGCGGTTGACGATGCAGCAGTCCATAGACGCGTTGTCGCCGTACACGACGCCGGCGCTCACGCCCGTCAGGCGGCCGTTCTCGTTAATCTCGAGCTTGGTCTCGTCCTCAACGTTGCGCGTGGCCTTGCAGTACACCACGGTCATCTGGGCGCCGGAGTTCTCGTGCGCCTCGATGATGGTGTTGAGGTCCATGTTAAAGATGATGTTGGTGCCCATCATCACAACGTAAGGCTTATCCGAGCGCTGGAACAGCGTCTTGTTGGAGATGATGTCGCGCAGCAGGAAGCGCATGCCGCCCTTGGTGGTGCCATACGCGTTGCCGGGGACCATGAACAGGCCGCCCTTCTTGCGGTCCAGACCCCAGTCCTTGCCCGAGCCCACGTGGTCGATCAGCGAGCGGTAGTTACCCGGCATGACGACGCCGACGGTCTTGATGCCGGCATTCATCATGTTGGACAGCGGAAAGTCGATCAGGCGGTAGCGGCCCAAAAACGGGACGGACGCGATGGGGCGGTCCTTGAGCAGGACACTGCCGTAGGTCGAAGAGTAGTTAGCGGTGATGTAACCGATGGCCTTGCGATTGATCATCGGATCATTCCCCCTTCCCGATAACGACGTCATTTCCAACGACGGCCGTATCCTTGGTGGTATCGACAGAGCCGAGCTTCACGCCCTCTTCGACCGTGGAGTTCTCGCCCAAAATGGCGCGGCAGATGTGCGCGCCGCTCTTAACGTGCGCGCCCGGCAGCAGCACGGAGTCCTCGACCACGGCGCGCTCCTCGATGATGACGTCGGTCGAAAGGATCGAGTGGCGAGCGGTGCCGTAGATCTTGCAGCCGTTGGAGACCAGGCAGTCGTCCAGGCGGCCGTCCGGACCAATGTAGTGCGGCGGACGCGTGGTGATGTTAGACATGATGGGGAAGCTCTTGTCAAAGAGGTCGAACTCGGGGTTGTTGCCCAGCAGATCCATCGAGGTCTCGTGGAAGCTGGCGATGGTGCCAACATCCTTCCAGAAGCCGTGGAACTCGTAGCTGTACAGGCGCTTGTCCTCGCCGAGCAGCTTGGGGATGATGTCCTTGCCAAAATCGTGACTCGAGCGCTGGTCCAGGGCGTCCTCCTCGAGGGCCTCGATCAACACGTCGGCCGAGAAGATGTAGATGCCCATGGACGCGAGATTCGAATCGGGTTTCTCGGGCTTCTCGGTAAACTTGGTGATGCGGCCGTCCTCGGGGTCGGTGGTCAGGATGCCAAAGCGGCTGGCCTCCTCCCACGGCACGGGCATTACGCTCACCGTAAGATCGGCGTTGTTCTCAATGTGCGTCTTGAGCATCTTGCGGTAGTCCATGCGATACAGGTGGTCGCCAGAAAGAATCAGGACGTACTTGGGGTCGTTGGCCTTGATGTAGTCCAGGTTCTGCGTAATGGCGTCGGCCGTGCCCGCATACCAGGCGCCACCGGTCTGCGTCTCGTACGGCGGCAGGATCGACACGCCGCCGTCGCGGCTGTCCAGATCCCAAGCCTCGCCGGAGCCAACATAGGCATGCAGCAGGTAGGGGCGATATTGCGTCAGAACGCCCACCGTGTCGATGCCCGAGTTGGAGCAGTTGGACAGCGAAAAGTCGATAATGCGGAACTTGCCACCAAAGCTAACCGCCGGCTTAGCGATCTTTTGGGTGAGTGCCCCCAATCGGCTGCCCTGTCCTCCTGCGAGGAGCATCGCGATGCATTCTTTCTTACTCATCGATTTCTCCTTCTGTCATCGATGTTTCTAAATTCATTAGCGGCGGGCACGGAGCCTATTCGCGCCCGCCGGGTAATGCCGTGCTGGCAAAGGGAACGCGCCGCCTTAAGCGTGCCAGATCTCATCGCGGTACTCGCGAATGGTGCGGTCGCTCGAGAACCAGCCACTGGACGCAGTATTGAGCAGCGCCTTGCGGTTCCAGGTCTCCTGGTCGCCGTAGCTGTTCGTGAGCTTCTCCCACGCATCCACATAGCTGCGGAAATCGGCCATGACCAGGTCGGGATCGTTGTTGTTCATGAGCTCGTTGTAGATGCTCTCAAAGTTGCCCGAAAGACCCGCAAAGGTGTTGTCCTTGAGCTCGTCCATCACGCGGCCCAGACGCTCGCGGTCGCCGTTGAGGGTGTCCCACGCAAAGTAGCTGTTGGATGCCCAGAGCTGCTCGACCTCGGGAGCGGTCAGGCCAAAGATGGCCTCGTTCTCGCGGCCGGCCAGGTCGGCGATCTCGATGTTGGCGCCGTCGAGGGTGCCCAGCGTAATGGCGCCGTTCATCATGAGCTTCATGTTGGACGTGCCCGAGGCCTCCTTGCCTGCCGTGGAGATCTGCTCAGAGATCTCGGCAGCGGGATAGATGAGCTGGGCGTTGCTCACGCGGAAGTTGGGGATAAAGCAGACCTTCATGACCTCGTTGACGCGGGTATCGTTGTTGATGACATCGGCGACGGAGTTAATGAGGCGGATGGTCTCCTTGACAAAGGTGTAGCTCGAGGCGGCCTTGCCGCTAAAGATGAAGGTCGTCGGCGTCACGTGGAAGTTGGGATCGGCGATGCGACGGTTGTAGATGTCCATCACCTTCATGATGTTCATGAGCTGGCGCTTGTAGGCGTGGAAGCGCTTCACCTGAACATCGAAGACGGTGTTGGGGTCGATGACCAGACCGGTCTCGGCCTTAACGTAGGCGGCCAGACGCTCCTTGTTGGCGCGCTTGGAGGCACCCACGGCCTTCAGGAACTCGGTGTCGTCCTTAAATTCCTTGAGCTTCTCCAGCTCAAAGGCGTCCTTGAGCCAACCGTCGCCAATGGCCTCGGTCACGAGCTTGGCGTAGGTGGGGTTGGCCTCGGCAAAGAAGCGACGGTGCGAGATGCCGTTGGTCTTGTTGTTGAACTTCTCGGGCGTCAGGGCGTAGAAGTCCTTAAGCACGATGTTCTTGATGATGTCGGAGTGGATCTTGGCCACGCCGTTAACGCTGTGGCTGCAAATCACGGACAGGTTGGCCATGCGAATCTCGCCGTCCCACAGAATGGCGGTCTGGCGCAGACGCTCCTGCCAGCCCTCCTGGGTGGTGTCGAACGACTCGTGCCAACGACGGCTGATCTCGTCGATGATCTGGTACACGCGGGGGAGGAGCTTGGAGAACGTGCCGATGGGCCACTTCTCCAGAGCCTCGGGAAGGATGGTGTGGTTGGTGTAGCTCACGACCTGCGTCACGATGTTCCAGGCGTCGTCCCACTCGAGCTTCTTCTCGTCGATGAGGATACGCATGAGCTCGGGGCCGCACATGGCGGGGTGGGTGTCGTTGGTGTGGATGGCCACAAACTGCGGCAGCAGCTCCCAGTTCTCGCCGTGCTCCTTCTCAAAGGTGTCGAGCAGGCTGTAGATGCCGGCCGAGACAAACAGGTACTCCTGCTTCAGGCGCAGCAGACGGCCGTGCTCGCCGGCGTCGTTGGGGTAGAGGATGGCGCTGATGGCCTCGGCCTCGGCGCGCTCGGCATCGGCCTGGGCATAGTCGCCGCGGTTGAAGGCCTCAAGGTCAAAGTGCTCCTCGACCGGCTCGGCAGCCCAGACGCGCAGCTTGTTGACGGTCTCGCCGGCATAGCCCACCACGGGGATGTCATAAGGGACGGCCAGGATGTCCTGCGTGTCCACCGTGCGGTAGAACGTGCGGCCGTCCTCCTCAAAGCCCTCAACGTGGCCACCAAACTTGATGGTCACGGCCTTGTCCTGACGACGGACCTCCCAGGGATAGCCGTGGGTGAGCCACTCGTCGGTGGCCTCCACCTGGCTGCCGTTGACGATCTCCTGCTTAAACAGGCCGTAACGGTAGCGCATGCCGTTGCCATAGCCGGCGATGCCCTCGGCTGCCATGGAATCCAGGAAGCACGCGGCCAGACGGCCCAGGCCACCGTTGCCCAGAGCCGGATCGGGCTCCTGGTTCTCGATGACGGACAGGTCGAAGCCCATGTCGTCGAGCGCCTCGGCGACCATGTCGCGCACGCCAAAGTTGAGCAGGTAGTTGTCGAGCAGGCGGCCGATCAAAAACTCGATCGAGAAGTAGTACACGCGCTTTTTGCCCTCGGCGGTGGCGCGGGCGTCGCTCTTGGTGGCAACGGTGCGGGCCTTCTCGGCCACGAGCTTGGCCAGGGCGTTAAAGCGGTCGAGGTCGCTGGCGGCCTCGATGCTCTTGCCGCTGATGCTCATGACGGCATCGCGATAGAGCTCGGTAAACTCCTGCTTGTTGTCGAAGATCTTATTCATACGTTCCTTTCCCCCGGGGATATCTCCCGGAACGGTTATGACTTACATCCTACGCCCCGGCGGGGCGGGTAATTACAGCGGTAACGGCTTTGTTACGCTTCCTTGGCAGACGACTTAACGGCTGCTGACTTGGCCTTGGTAGTTACCTTTTTGGCAGCCGGCTTCTTGGTCGCGGGCTTTGCAGCAGCCTTAGCCTTGGTCGTCGCGGCCTTCGCCTTAGCGGGAGCCTTCTTAGCAGCCGCAGGCTTGGGCTTTACCGAGGACGTGCGCTTACGCGTGGCCGCCTTGGGCTCCTCAACCACGGGCGGCTTATAGCTGCTGGGGCCGCGGCGCTTAAGCACCACGCCTGCCAGGCCGGGCACCTTAATCTCAATGGAGTCCATCTGTCCGTTCCAGGGATAGGGCTCGCTCGAGCAGGTGTAGGGCTCCTCGCCGGCATAGCCACTGCCGCCAAACTCGGGACGGTCGGAATCAAAGATGACCTCCCAGTCACCCTCGCGCGGCACACCCACGCGGAAGCTCTCGTAGCTTGCCGGGTCAAAGTTGATCAGGATCACCAGGTCGTCGTCGACGTCCTCGCCCTGGCGCACAAAGCTCACAATGGACTGCTTGGAGTTATCCGCATCGATCCAGGTAAAGCCGTCGTCGGTGTAGCCGCGCTCGTACAGGGCGGGCTCTGCGGTGTACAGGTGGTTGAGCGCCTTGATAAACGCCTGGTGATGCTTGTGGGTCTCATACTCCTCGGTCAGGAACCACTGAATGGACTCGTAGTAGCGCCACTCGATAAACTGGCCGATCTCGTTGCCCATAAAGTTGAGCTTGGCACCGGGATGCGTCATCTGGTAGAAGGCGAGCGTGCGCAGGCCGGCAAACTGGCGCCACCAGTCGCCCGGCATGCGGCCAATGAGCGAGCACTTGCCGTGCACGACCTCGTCGTGGCTCAGCGGGCAAATGAAGTTCTCGGTAAAGGCGTACATGATGGAGAACGTGAGCAGCCCGTGGTTGCCGGGGCGCCACGGAAAATCGGTCTGCATGTAGTGCAGGGTGTCGTTCATCCAGCCCATGTCCCACTTGTAGTGGAAGCCCAGGCCGCCATCCTGCGGCGGGTAGGTCACGAGCGGCCACGCGGTAGACTCCTCGGCCATCATCATCACGTCGGGGTAGTGCGCCTCCACGGCACAGTTGACCTGGCGGATAAACGCGCTGGCGTCCAGATCCTCCTCGGTACCGTACTTGTTGAACTTCTTTTGGCCCGGATCGTCGATGCCAAAGTTGAGGTACAGCATGCTGGACACGCCATCCATGCGAATGCCGTCCACGTGGAAGTTCTCGAGCCAGTACAGCACGTTGGAGACCAGGAAGGAGCGGACCTCGCCGCGGGCGAAGTCGAACTTGTGCGTGCCCCAGTTGGGGTGAATCTCGTGCTCAAACAGCATGTGGCCGTTAAAGGTGGCAAGGCCGTGGGAGTCGGCGCAAAAACCGCCGGGCACCCAGTCCATGATCACGCCGATGCCCGCCTCGTGGCACGCATCGATAAAGTGCATGAGCTGCTGCGGGTTGCCGTAGCGCGACGTGGCGGCATAGTAGCCGGTCGTCTGGTAGCCCCAGGAGCCATCGAAGGGATGCTCCATGAGCGGCATGACCTCGATATGCGTGTAGCCCATATCGCGCACGTAGTCCACGAGCTCCACCGACAGGTCGTCGTAGGTGTAAAACTCGCCGCGCTGCGCGGGAAAGGGATCCATGGGGCCAGGGTAGTTGCCGTACTCGTCGGGCTCGCCCTGCGGCGCATCGCCGTGTCGCTTCCACGAGCCAATATGCACCTCGTAGATGTTCAGCGGCTGCGACATGTGGTTGTGGGCGGCGCGGCGCTTGAGCCATGCGGCATCGTTCCACTGGTAGTCGTCGATGGTCCACAGCACGCTTGCCGTTCCCGGAGGGCACTCGGCCTTAAAGGCGTACGGATCGGCCTTGTAGAGCTTTTCGCCCTCGTTGGTCTCGATCAGATACTTATAGAGCTGGCCCTGCTCGGCGCCAGGAATAAAGCCTTCCCAGATAGCGCTCGTATGCACGGGCACCAGCGGGTTGGCTTCCTCGTTCCAGTCGTTAAATTCGCCAATGACGTGAACGCTCTTTACACCGGGCGCCCAAACACAAAAACGCCAGCCGCGCGTGCGGTTCTGCGTATCGGGGTGCGCGCCCATCTTTTCCCAGCTGCGCTCCCACATGCCAATGCCAAATAGATAGACATCGTCCTTAGAGAGCTCCGGTGCGTGCGGAGCGGCCTTGCGGGTAGCGGGCTTTTTTGCCGTTGGCTTTAGCTTTGTATCGCTCACGTTTGATCCCATCATGACGCGGCAGCATGTTGCCTTGGTGACTAGATGCGAAAGGTCCAAGGCTGCACGAATCGAAGGGACGGCGAAGTTTCAGTGATTCGTTCCACCTCGCGTGCTCGGTGGAACTTTCGGCAGAAACTACCATAACACCTGTACATTACTTTTATGGAGGAAAGTGGTTTTGCGGTGGCTTTTAATCGGTGAGCGCCATGTTTAGACCACTGACAGATTTGCGATGGTAAAACTCTTGACAGTTTTACCAATTAGGGTTTTTAGATTGTTAGCTTGACGTTTGGTAAAACGTTTTTAGCAGGATGTTTACCATTTGACATCGAAAGGTTCGTTTATGTCCCAGACCGCCGCCCCCAACGTTGCTTTTATTTTCGATTGCGACGGCACGCTGGTTAATAGCACCCCCGTTTGGGGCTACGCCCAGCCCGAATTATTACACCGCCACGGCGTTGATGTGACGGTCGACGATTTTGCCCAGTTTGAGCATTTGTCGCTCGAGGACGAGTGCCAGGCCTACCATGACACGTGGGGCATTGGTAAAGATGGCGAGGAGCTGTATCGCGAGCTGAGCGACATCCTGATCGATGGCTACTCCAAGGTGCCGCCGCGCGAGGGGCTCCTGGCATTTTTGGAGCAGGCGAAGGCGGCGGGCGTTGCCATGTGTGTTGCCACGTCCACGCCGGCCGAACTGGTGCAGTCCGCCCTTGCGGGTGCTGGCCTTGATCGCTATATGGAGTTTATTACCACGACGGGCGAGGCGGGGCGTTCCAAGCAGTTCCCCGACGTGTACGAGCTGGCGTTGCGTCGCCTGGAAGAGCGCCATGGGCACAAGTTCGATCGCACCTGGGTGTTTGAGGACGCGGTCTTCGGCCTTAAGAGCTCTGGCACTGCAGGCTTTAAGCGCGTGGGCATCTATGACCCGCATGGCCGCATGCAGCGCGACGAGGTGCGTGCTAACTGCGAGGTCTTTATCGACAGCTATGAAGATCTGGACCTTGCCCGCGTGCTTTCGTTTGAGGGCTAGGCGAGGGCCGTGGCTTGCAAAG
>CABVBR010000025.1 GCA_902496645.1 uncultured Collinsella sp. | reverse complement strand
GCCGTCGCCGTCTGCTCCAACACGCCGGCGCTGCGAATCAGGTACACCTCGCATCCCGCATCCACCTTGCGCTTGCAGTGCACGACAACGCGCTCCCCCGCCGCTGCATCCACCGGGCAGGGCACCTGGGGCCAGCGCTTGGGCACATCGGGGCGTGCATCGGCACCCGGATAGAACCGGATCTCGAGCGTGTCGCCCGCAGCCACGGCGGCATCGAGTTCGACGGTCACCTCTTCGTGACCCACAGTCACCAAGTGGCCCACGCGCACGCCCTGGTTAATCGCACGCTCAAAGCTCATGAGCTCAGCACCCGATCGCCCCCGCAGATACGCATCGGTAAACCCGCGGTTGAACGACCTGCCCAGCTCGCGCTCGAGCGCCGACACGGCAGCGGCATCCCACGCGCCATCGCGCAGCATATCGAGTGCACGACGCCACACCCGCACCACGTTGAACACGTAGTCGGGGTTTTTCATGCGCCCCTCGATCTTGAGCGACGCCACCCCGGCCCTAACAAGCTCGGGCAGGTGCGCAATGCCCAGATAATCGCGCGGGCACAGCAGACGATCGCCCTCCACGGAAACGACGCTCTCCCCCGCCTCGTCCACCAGGTCGTACGCCAAGCGACACGGCTGCGTACAGTCGCCGCGCATCGCCGATCGTCCACGCCGCAGGGCCGAAAACTCGCAGGCACCCGAATATCCAATGCAAATCGCGCCATGGCAGAATACCTCGATAGGCACGCCGGTAGCACACAGGGCGGCAATCTCGTCGACCGCCAGCTCGCGGGCGGTCGTCACGCGCTCGACCCCGAGCTCGTCGGCAGCCAGGCGCACGGCGCCATCGCTATGAACGCCCGCCTGCGTGGACAGGTGAATCTCGACCCCGGGAATCGCCGTGCGCAACGCGCAGGCCAGACCGGCATCCGCCACGATCAAGGCGTCGGCACCCAACTCTTGCGCGTGTGTCCCCAGTGCCACCGCGTCAGCCAGCTCGTCATCGAACACAAATACGTTGAGCGTCGCATACACGCGCACACCATGCGCACGCGCCACGGCACAGCCGCGGGCGAACTCGTCGTCGGTAAAGCCGTGTGCGCTCACGCGGGCGTTGAACCCGCCCAGGCCCGCATAGATGGCATCGGCACCCGCCGCAATCGCCGCGAGCATCTGATCGAGTCCGCCGGCAGGCGCCAGCAGCTCGGGCAGCGCCGCCTCGGCAGCCCCCGGCTCGTTATCGCATTGTCCACTCGGCCCCGTCGTCCGAATCGCCATCGGCAAACTCCTTACCAACAAGGTATGCATTCACTCTGAAAAATACCGTCATCCAGCATACACGAGGCCTCGCGCGCCTCGTTTGGTTTATCGTGTAATAACTTATGTCCATCCTGCCCCAGCGGCACACCCGCCGCCCGGCACGACATACCTGGAGGTCAATATATGGGTCCTCGCCAACGACAGGGGCGCAGTCGTTCCAAGACGCATGCCCTGCCCATGATCCTGCTCTCGTTCTTGGGCCTTTTGCTCATCGCGGGCGTAGCGTTTGGGATTGGCATGATCGGCAACGTCAATCGTTGGCTGTCCGATCTGCCCGACTATACCGACGCCAACGCCTATCTGGTGAGTGAACCCACCGAGATCGTCGATTGCAACGGCAACAAGATCGCGAGCTTCTACACGCAAAACCGCAAGTCCGTCACCAAGGACCAGGTCTCTCCGTACGTGCTGCAGGGCACCGTCGACGTTGAGGACGAGCGCTTCTACGAGCACGGCGGTATCGACCTGTGGGGTATCGCGCGTGCTGCCGTGGCAACCGTCTCCGGTGGCCACGAGGGCGCATCGACCATCACCCAGCAGCTGGTACGCAACACCATCCTGCAGGAGGAGCAGTTCGATTCGACCATCGAGCGTAAGGTGCGCGAGGCCTATATCGCCATCAAGATGGAGGAGATGTACTCCAAGGACGAGATCCTCATGATGTACCTCAATACCATCTATTACGGCCACGGTGCGTACGGCATCGAGGCCGCCGCCGAGACCTATCTGTCCAAGAGCGCCGCCGACCTCACCCTGAGCGAGGCCGCGCTGCTCATCGGCCTTCCCAACTCACCTTCGCAGTACGACCCCACGGTCAATCCCGATCTAGCACTGTCTCGCCGCAACAAGGTTCTCGACAACATGCTGCGCTTGGGCCATATCACCCAGGAGGAGCACGATGCCGCCCAGGCCGAGCCCATCACGCTCAACGTGACCGAGATTTCGGGCAGCGGTGTCGACGTTTACTCTCAGCCCTACTTTGTGGCCTATGTTAAGAAGCTTCTGGAGCAAGAGTTCTCCACCGACGTGCTCTTTAAGGGCGGCCTGACCGTCAAGACTACCATCGACCCGACCATGCAGCAGGTAGCTGAGGACGCCGTCCGCGCCCAGCTCGACACGCTTTCGCTCGACGGCCTGGACATGGGCATGGTCGTTGTCGACCCCAAGACCGGCTACATCAAGTGCATGGTGGGCGGCTATGACTATAACGCCGACGAGAACCACGTGAACCACGCCACGGCCAAGCGTCCCGTGGGCTCCACGTTTAAGGCCTTTACGCTGGCCACTGCCATTCAAAATGGCATGAACCCCAACGTCACCCTCAACTGCAACTCGCCGCTTACGGTAAAGGGCACCACAACCAAGGTACAAAACTACGCCAACACGAGCTATGGCAACATCTCGCTCAAGCAGGCAACAGCCGTATCGTCCAACACCGCGTATATCCAGGTGGCAGACGCCATCGGTAACGACAAGATCCTCTCGCTCGTCAAAAAGCTTGGCATCGACACCTCCGACGGAAATATCGAGGACGTCCCCGTCATGACGCTCGGCCCTGGTTCGATTTCGCCGCTCGAAATGGCCTCTGCCTACGGCACGTTTGCCAACGGCGGTTACTATCGTCAGCCGATCGCCATTACCGAGATCGATTCGCGCACCGGCTCGGTACTCTACCAGCACACCGACAACCCCAAGCAGGTGCTCTCTGCGGGCGAGGCCGCGGCGGTGACCGATGTCCTGACCGGCGTCATGCAGGGCAGCGGAACGGGCGTCGACGGCGCCCTGAGTGTCAAACAGCCCTATGCGGGCAAGACCGGCACTACCGATGACAACACCAACCTGTGGTTCTGCGGCTATACCCCGCAGCTGGCGTGCGCGCTGTGGACCGGTTATTCCGCAGGCGAAATCCCCATCCAAAAGTACGGGGCCGATTTGTTTGGCTCGCAGACCAACCTGCCCGTCTTTAAAAAGTTTATGGACACCGTCTTGGCCGGCACCGAGCGTGAGGAGTTCCCGACCGGAACGGCCCCCACGTACAAGAACAACAACGTCTGGAAGTTCTACGGCACCAGCAACACCAAGAAGACGGAAAGCGACACCGAGGACAAAGACGAGGAAGAAACCACGACTACCACAACCACGACTACGACCACGACCACCGAGACCACGGGCGGCAGCACCACGGGTGGCACCGGAACGACCGGCGGCTCGACCGGCGGCTCGACCGGCGGCGACGGTAGCGGTGGCGAAGGCGGTGGCGAGGGCGGTTCCCCCACTCCAACGCCTACGCCCACGCCCGATCCCTCTACAGGCCAGTAGGCACCCAGCCATAGCCAATCAAAGGCGCTCGAGCAGATCGAAAGCTGCTCGGGCGCCTTTTTGTCACGAGAAACCTCGCACGCGCCTCAACACGATACGGCAATAAAAAAGGGCGCCGACCATCGTCGACGCCCCCTTACAAGGCTCTGTAGCCGCCTGCACGACGCGGTTCTCGCCTACTTGCGAGAGTTGCTCAGCTTGTTAATCAGCGCCTCCAGGCGCTCGCCGTCCTCGGCGGTCTGGGCGATAACCAAGATGGTGTCGTTACCGGCGAGAGAACCGAGCACGTCGGGCAGCTCGGCGGCATCGACGGCGGCGGCAATGCCCGAAGCGGTGCCGGGCTGAGCCTTGATCATAACCAGGTTGTCAGTGCGCAGAACGCCCGTTACCAGTTCGGAAACCATACGCTGCAGATGCAAGTCCTCGGCCAGAACATAGATACCCTCGGGAAGCTTGCGCAGACCCATATCGGCAATGTCGCGCGAAACGGTCGCCTGCGTGCAATCAAACCCCATGGCACGAAGCTCATCCACCAGCACGCGCTGCGTGCGAACATCCTTGTTGCGCACGATATCTCTGATGGCATCCTGGCGCCCATTGCGTTTTTTAGCCATACAAAACCTCACTCCATAGATGGCGGAGACAATCAATCAGTGATTGAATAGTTTAGCGCTATTTGATGGTATTTGTGAATAAGAATGCATTTCGAAACAATTCCATGCAAAATTGTTTCGAACATAGCCATCTTAAGCAGTTTTGACGCCCGTCCGGTTAAAAAAAGCGGCCAGGTGCGTATACATCACGCAACGCGCAGGCTTGGCACTGGCAATCGGTCCAAACAACAGGCCGAGTCCACGATGGTTATCCTTGAGTGCCGCGGCCATTTGACGAGTTCGAGATGCCTCGAGCATATCACGCATACGAGCGGAACGCTCAATTGAAGAAACCCCATGCGGGCTCAAGCACAAATTTTCGATGCAGGCGACCAGCCCGGCGAAGTAAAACATATGGCTCGCAACCTTTAGCTGCGTGTCACCGCTCGCCTCTACAAGCGAATCAGTAAGCTCGTCGAGCGCCCGGGCGTCATCGGTCAGCTTGGCAAACAATGTGGGGTCAAAAGCATCTGTAAGCCGTGGCGCCACCGCATGGAAACAGGCGCCACCGCACCCGGATATGCGTTGTGCCTGCGAAAGGGCGCATGTCATAAACCCAATCGAGCGAAGCGCACGGTCGCGCGACAAACACGTCTCGAACAACGGGCGGCTGTACATCACACCGGAAGTCTGGGCAATCAAGCCGCCGGAAATCATCTGAGACAGACCAGCCGCCAAAGAAGCACGGTCATCGATCGCAAGAGAGGTGGCATCCAGTACGCGCGAATGGCGCTCACGATGAGCATCGTAGCGGTCGAGCGATGCCGTGGGAATCACCATGTCTGCCGCAGCATCGCACGCAACATCGACCATCTTGGAAAGGGACTGTGGGGCAAACCACTCGTCGGCGTTCATGGCAACAATCTGCAATCCACGCGAGGCGGCAAAACCGGCCTTGAGACATGCTCCGCGCGCCGAATCCTCGACGTCAATCAAATCGATGTGAATATCTCTGCCTGCGGCAACTTCGAGCGAATGGCGCACGCCCGGCGCAACGTCGCGACAAACCACGACAATTTGCAGGTCATAAAGGTCTTGGTTCTGGACGCTCTCGAGCGCGCGCATCGCATAGCTGGGCGAACCCTCAACAATAAGGATCACCGAAAGTCGCGGATGCGAACCACGTCGAACCAAGTTTTCCGTCCTCTCGACAGCGCCAAATCAAACCGTCGTTCATGGTACACCCGAGCTATAAAAGCAACGAGCCGCCTAACATGTTGCACGCCAAGAACAGATGTTGCACACGCGCAGCTCACACATAGTATGTGACAGGTACGGACGCGCCGGGCACTCCCCTAGTCGAGCACGACAAGCTCGTCGGGGCCGTAATCCACACCCATAAACGTAAGGCCGCAGGCAGGCGCCGTGGGACCCGCAGCGGTACGGTCGCAGGCATCAATGACCTCGCGCATCCACTGGGGATCGCGACGATGCATGCCGATCTCCACGAGCGTGCCCACAATAGTGCGCACCATCGAATGTAAAAATGCGTTGCCCTCGATGGTAAACGTCAGGATATCCTCGCCAAAAGCGACCTCGTGGCCAAACTCGGCACGCATCACGCAGCGGTGCGTGGGCTTGCCCACGGCAGAGGCGACCTTGCAAAAGCTCTTAAAATCCTGCTCGCCCAAGAGCGCAGGACACGCAGCAGCCATGGCATCAACATCCAAGGGGTAGCGATGCCACCACACCGCACCGCGCGAGAGCACGGGACGCGCGTCGCGATCGGCAATACGGTACGTATACGTACGGGAACGCGCGTCAAAGCGCGCAGAAAAGCCCTTACGGGCCTTGTAGACCTCGTTTATGGCAATATCTTTGGGCAGGAGGGCATCCATAGCCCTCAGCCACCTACGGCGCGTACACGCAAGCTCAGCGTCCGTTACGGGCACGCTAATGTACTGGGCCACCGCATGCACGCCGGCATCGGTACGCCCCGCACACGTCAGATGGATTGGGCGGCGCAGCAGCGTCTCGATAGCGCGGCGCAACTCGCCCGCAACGGTCGTCTGGCCCGGCTGCTCGGCAAATCCGCTATACGACGAGCCGTCATAGGCCACGCGGAATACGAGTGTGGCGTCGAGCTCGGGAATCAAGTTGAAATCAGACGGCGCGGTCATGGGCGCTCCCAACAAACAATCAACGGTATCGCGACAAAAAAAGAGGGGTACGCGAACGTACCCCTCGAATATAGCCTATGCAGACGAATTGTCTACTCAGCGGTCTCCTCAGCAGGAGCCTCCTCGGCAGCGATCTCCTCGACAGCCTCGACCTTCTTGGGAGCAGCGGCCTTCTTGGGGGCCGGAGCAGCCTTCTTGGCCTTAGGCGTGCAAGGCTCGGTGACGAGCTCCATGATAACGATAGGAGCGTTGTCTCCCTTACGATTACCGAGCTTCATGATGCGGGTGTAACCGCCGTTGCGGTCCTGCCACATGCCCTGGGCAGCCTTGTCAAAGATCTCGGCAACGAGCTGCTTATCGCCGAGCTTGGCGATGGCCAGACGACGAGAGTGCAGGTCGCCCTTCTTGGCCCAGGTGATGATCGGCTCGACGACCGAACGCAGCGCCTTAGCGCGGGTCTCGGTGGTCTTGATGCGGTCGTTCTCGAAGAGGGCCTTGGCCAGGCTCTTCTTCATGGCCTTGGTGTGGCTCGCATCGGTGCCGAGCTTCAGGCCCTTCTTAACGTTGTGACGCATGGTCTAGTTTCTCCTCAAATATGCGAAGCATTAAGCCTTCAGGCTCAGGCCCATGGACTCAAGCTTGTCCTTCACTTCCTCGATCGACTTAACACCGAAGTTACGGATGTTCAGAAGATCGTTCTCCGAGAACTCAACGAGCTGACGGACCGAGTGAATGCTGGCGCGCTTAAGGCAGTTGTAGGAACGGACAGAAAGGTCCAGATCCTCGATCTGCTTGTCCAGCTCGGCGTTGTCGTTGGTGACCTCGGGAGCGAAGATCGAAGCCTCCTCCTCGACCTCGGGGGTCTCGGCAAGGTTCATAAAGGCAGCCATATGCTGGTTGATGATATTGGCGGCCTGGACCACGGCGTCGCGCGGAGCGATGGAGCCGTTGGTCTCGATCTCGAGGACAAGGCGGTCGTAGTCGGTGTGCTGACCGACACGGCAAGCCTCAACGAGCTTGGCGCAACGGGACACCGGCGAGTACAGCGAGTCGACGTGGATCACACCGATGGGATCGTTGTCGCGCTTGTTAGCCTCGCCAGAGACATAGCCGCGGCCATAGCCGATGCGCATGCTCATGGTGAGATGGCCACCCTCGGTGAGCGTAGCGATGTGCTGCTCGGGGTTGACCAACTCAAACTCGGACGGAATAAAGAAGTCCGCACCGGTGACCTCGCAGGGGCCGTCAACCGAAATGGTGGCGGTCGCCTCGTCGGTCGTGCCGAGAGCCCTGAAGACAAGACCCTTGACATTCAGGACGATGTCGGTGACATCCTCGACCATGTTAGGGATGGTCATGAACTCGTGCTGCGCGCCATCGATCTGAATAGCCTCGACGGCGGCACCCTCGAGCGAGGACAGAAGAACGCGACGAAGGGAGTTACCCAGCGTATCGCCGTAGCCACGCTCGAGCGGCTCAACGGAGACACGAGCAGACGTCTCGTTAATCTCTTCGACCTGAACCTGAGGCCTAATGAATTCTGACATGTATTACCTCCAGCCTCAGCAGCCCGGATGGACTACTTAGAGTAGAGCTCGACGATGAGCTGCTCGTTGATATCACCGCTGATCTGCTCACGCGTCGGCAGAGCGAGCACGTTACCAGACAGCTTCTCGATATCGACCTCGAGCCAGCCAGGGACCTCGAAACGCTCGGAGGAAATCAGGGCCTCCTTGATGGGGAGGAGGTCACGGAACTTCTCGCCGACAGCGACGACGTCGCCGGCCTTGACGCGGTAGGACGGGATGTCCACGCGCTTGCCGTTCACGGTGAAGTGACCGTGACGGACGGACTGACGAGCCTCTTTGCGGGTGCGGGCGAAGCCAAGACGGAAGACAACGTTGTCGAGGCGACCGATCTCAAGTTTCATGAGGTTCTCACCGGTGACGCCGTTCATCTTACGGGCCTTGTTGAAGTAGCCGTGGAACTGCTTCTCCAGAACGCCATAGATGAACTTGACCTTCTGCTTCTCGCGCAGCTGCATGCCGTACTCAGATTCCTTGCGACGGCGCTTGGGCTGACGGATAGATTCCTTCTTGCTGCTGTAACCGAGCTCAGCGGGATCGATCCCGAGCTGACGGCAGCGCTTAAGAACAGGAGTCCTGTCGATTGCCATATTGATACGATCCTTTCAGTTACACGCGGCGACGCTTCTTGGGGCGGCAGCCGTTGTGCGGGATGGGGGTCTTGTCCTGGATGCTCGAGACCTCGAGGCCAGCAGCCTGGAGGGAGCGGATGGCGGTCTCACGACCGGAGCCGGGGCCCTTGACGAAGACGGAAACCTTCTTCATACCGTGCTCCATGGCCTGCTTGGCAGCAGCCTCGGCAGCCATCTGGGCAGCGAACGGCGTGGACTTACGGGAGCCCTTGAAGCCCACCTGGCCAGCCGACTTCCAGGAAATGACGTTGCCCTGGGGATCGGTGATCGAAACGATCGTGTTGTTGAACGTAGAACGAATGTGAGCCTGGCCCACGGAAATGTTCTTACGGTCCGCGCGCTTCAGACGGGCAGCGCGAACGTTCTTCTTAGCAGTAGCCATCTATCTAGCGCTCCTTATTTCTTCTTCTTAGCACCGATCTGACGCTTCGGGCCCTTGCGGGTACGAGCGTTAGTGTGGGTGCGCTGGCCGCGGACCGGGAGGCCCTTGCGGTGACGAAGGCCGCGGTTGCAGCCGATGTCCATAAGGCGCTTGACGTTCTGGTTGCGCTCACGGCGGAGGTCGCCCTCAACCATGATCTGGTTCTTGTCGATATAATCGCGGATGGCGTTAACCTCATCCTCGGTGAGGTCCTTAACGCGCGTATCCACGTTAACGTTGCACTCGACGCAAATCTTCGTCGCAGTGGTGCGGCCGATGCCGTAAATGTAGGTCAGACCGATCTCAACGCGCTTCTCACGCGGGAGGTCGACACCATTAATACGGGCCAACGTAGTCTCCTCTCTTAACCCTGACGCTGCTTATGACGGGGGTTCTCGCAAATGACGAGGACCTTGCCATGGCGCCTAATGATTTTGCACTTATCGCACATCTTCTTGACCGAAGGACGTACCTTCATCGTTCTTCCTTTCGGTAGCGCTCAAACTACTTCCCTACTATCTACTCGCCCAGCCGCAGGCGTTTAAAACTATGGCTGGTCTTCACACGCAAACCGACCGTAGGTTGAGCTAAGCCTGCAGTCGGAAAAGAGCGTGTATGTGTGTCGCTATTTATAGCGATAGGTGATGCGACCGCGGGTCAGGTCGTACGGGGAAAGCTCCACGACAACCCTGTCACCGGGGAGAATGCGGATGTAATTCATTCGGATCTTGCCAGAAATGTTGCACAGAACCGAATGACCGTTCTCGAGCTCAACCTTAAACATGGCGTTGGGCAGCGGCTCCTTTACCGTACCCTCGAGCTCAATTGCGTCTTCCTTCTTCACAAGCAATCATCTTTCTCTAGAAAACGACAGCGATTGAGTATTCTACAATACGCGTGCACGTATCGTAATATCTTCGTAATGGCTCCACAACTAAGTGAAACTTGTTACTTTGAAATGTAAATGCCGACGAATTTGAACGCGGCCTCTACATCTCGCCTCCTTGCAAGGAGCACCAAGCGCCTTGCGCGTCGGTGGTGAGAATCACCGGGCCGTCATCGGTGATGGCGACGGTGTTCTCGTAGTGCGCGGCGGGCAGGTGGTCGTTGGTCGTGACGATCCAACCATCGGAGCCCGTGCTCACATGATTGGATCCCATCGTGACCATCGGCTCGATGGCAATGACCATACCGGCCTGGAGACGAACGCCCCTCCCCTTCTTTCCGTAATTCGGAACGTTGGGGTCCTCGTGCATCACATGGCCAATACCGTGCCCCACATAATCGCGAAGCACGCCATAGCCGTGAGACTCGGCGAGAGACTGGACGGCATAACCAATGTCCCCAATATGGTTACCGGGAACAGCCTGCTCGATTGCAGCCTTAAGGCAATCACGCGTAACCTCGCACAGGGCCTTGGCCTCGGGCGTGGGGGTACCGACGAAAAACGTCCAAGCGTTATCGCCGACCCAACCGTCGACAACGGCACCCGTATCGATGGAGATGATATCGCCATCGCGCAGGATCATGTCGGGATTGGGAATACCGTGCACCACAGCATCGTTAATCGATGCACAAATGGTACCGGGGAACCCGCCGTAACCCTTAAAGGCCGGGGTGCCACCATGCATGCGGATAATCTGCTCCGCAAGCTGATCAAGCTCAAAAGTCGAAACGCCGGGGCGCACCATGGCTCCAACGTGGCGGAGCGCCATCTTAGATAGCGCTCCTGCCTTCTTCATCTGCTCGATTTGCGTTGCAGACTTAATCTTGATCATAGACCGAGAGCCTCTTTGACATCCCCGTACACGGTCTCGCGAGCCTGGTCACCGTTGACCGACTTGAGCAGACCCTGGCCACGATAGTAGTCGACGAGCGGGCTCGTGGACTTCTCGTAGACGTCGAGACGGTTCTTGATGGTCTCGGGCTTGTCGTCGTCGCGCTGATACATCTCGCCTGCGCACTTGGGGCAGGTAGTATCGGCAGCGGTGCCGGTGTAACCGCAGGCGCGGCAGGTGCGACGCGAAGACAGACGGTCGATGATGACCTCGGGGGCCACGTCGACCAGAAGGGCGCAGTCGATCTCGCGACCCATGGCGGAGAGCTCGGAATCGAGCGTCACAGCCTGGGCGGTGTTGCGCGGGAAGCCATCGAGAATGAAACCCTGCTGGGCGTCATCGGCGGCAAGACGCTCCTTGACAAGGTCGATCACGAGCTGGTCGGGAACGAGCTCGCCGGCGTCCATATACTTCTTAGCCTGAATACCAAGCTCGGTGCCACCCTTGACGGCAGCACGCAGCAGGTCGCCCGTGGAAATGTGAGCGACGCCAAACTCGGCGACGAGCTCCTGTGCGACGGTGCCCTTACCGGCACCCGGAGCTCCGAGCAATACGAGGTTCATGAGCAATCCTCCTCTAGCCTATTTAAAGAATCCATCGTAATCATACATCTTGATCTGGCCTTCGAGCTTATCGACCGTGTCGAGCACGACGCCGACCATGATGAGGATGGACGTGCCGCCAAATGCCTGGATCAGCTGGTTACCCGTGAAGGAGAAGATAATCGAAGGCACGATGGCGATGAGCGCCAAGAAGACAGCGCTGGGAAGCGTGATCTTGTTGAGCGCGTTCTTGATGTAGGCCGCGGTAGCCCTGCCCGGGCGGACACCCGGAATAAAGCCACCCTGCTTCTTAAGGTTGTCGGCCGTGTCATCGGGGTTGAACACCATGGAGGTGTAGAAGTACGCGAAGAACACGATGAGGACAACGTTAAGCACCCAGTTGAGCCAACCGGTCGAAAGCGCGGAGGCAACTGCCTGAATCCAGCCGATGCCGGGGAAGAACACGGCGATCTGGGCCGGGAAGTACAGCAGCGCCGAAGCGAAGATGATCGGCACGACGCCCGCGGTGTTGACCTTGATGGGCAGGTAGGTGGTCTGGCCACCCATCATGCGACGGCCCACGACGCGCTTGGCGTAGGAGACCGGGATGCGGCGCTGGCCGCGCTCAAGGAAAACGATCAGCGGGATGACCAGCAGGATGATGGCGCAGATGATCACCATGGTGATGATGCCACCGGCGTTACCCTCGGTGCTGGAGAAAATCGCCTGCGGAAGACCGGCCATGATGTTCGCGAAGATGATCAGCGACATGCCATTGCCGATACCACGCTGGGTGATGAGCTCACCAATCCACATGATCAGCATGGCGCCCGCGGTGAGCGTACCGACGATCATGAGGTCGAAGATGATCTCGGGAGCACCGGCACCGTTGAAGCTAATGCCGAAGCTCTTAAAGAGGAAGAGGTAACCCACGGAGTTGAGGATAGCCAGAGCCAAGGTGAGGTAACGCGAATACTGCGTAATCTTGGTCTGACCGACCTCGCCCTCGCGGGCAAGCTCATGCAGGGAAGGCACGACGGCCTGGAGCATCTGGAGGATAATCGAGCTCGTGATGTACGGCATGATGCCCAAAGAGAACACCGACACATAGCTCAACGCGCCGCCAGAGAAAAGATTCAGGAGGGCCATAGCACCTGCGGCGACCGAATTGTTATCGGTCGAGAAAAGGCCCAGCATCCCCTGGAAGGGAATGCCGGGCACAGGAACGTGCGCACCAATGCGGTACACGACGAGCATAGCTATGGTAAAAAGAATCTTTTCGCGCAGTTCTTTGATGCGGAAAGCATTCTTAAGACCATTTAGCACGGCAGCTCGACCTTTCCGCCGGCGGCCTCGATCTTGGCCTGCGCAGAGGCGCTGACCTTGTCGACCTTGACCGTGAACTTCTTGGTGAGCTCACCATTGCCGAGCACCTTGACGGGCTCGAACTCGCTCTTGGTGATGCGAGCGGCCTTAAGAGCGGCACCGTCGATCACAGCGCCGTCCTCGAACTTACGCTCGAGACGCTCGACGTTGACAGCGGTGTACTCGATACGACGGGGGTTGCGGAAGCCCGGAAGCTTGGGCAGGCGCATAGCCAGCGGAGTCTGGCCACCCTCGAAGCCGGCACCCTTGGTGCCACCAGAGCGGGAACCCTGGCCTTTCTGGCCGCGGCCAGAAGTGGTGCCGTGACCCGAAGAATTGCCACGGCCGACGCGCTTGCGGTTCTTGGTGGAACCGGGCGCGGGAGTAAGATCGTGAAGCTGCATTTGCTACTCCTCTACAATCTCGACAAGGTGCTTGACCTTGAAGATCATGCCGCGGACGGACTCGTTGTCAGCAATCTCGCGAACCTCGCGGATCCTGTGGAGACCGAGGGCACGGACAGTACGGACCTGGTCCTGCTTGCAACCATTGGTGCTGCGGACCTGCTTGATCTTGATGGTGTCAGCCATGCTTAGTTCTCCTTACCGACGAACATCTCGGAGACCGTCAGGCCACGGCGAGCCGCGACGTCCTCAGGGCTGGAGAGCTCCTTGAGGCCCTCGACGGCAGCCTTGATGATGTTAAGGCCGTTGTCGGTACCGAGGGACTTGGACAGGACGTTCTTGATGCCAGCAAGCTCAAAGAGGGGGCGCACAGCGCCGCCGGCGATAACGCCGGTACCCTCGACAGCGGGCTTGATGATGATGCGGCCGGCACCAAAGTGACCGAGAACCTCGTGCGGGATGGTGCCCTGATCGGTCACCGGCACGTGGAACATGTTCTTCTTGGCATCGAGAGACGCCTTGGAGATGGCCAGGGGCACCTCAGCGGACTTGCCCATGCCAACGCCGACGTTGCCCTTGCCGTCGCCAACGACGACGAGAGCGACGAGGCTCATGCGACGACCACCCTTGACGGTCTTCGACACGCGGTTGATGTAAACGACGCGCTCCTCGAACTCGGAGGCCTCGCGCTGCTGCTTCTGATTACGAGCCATGTGCTACATACCTCCTAGAACTCGAGACCGGCGGCACGAGCACCGTCGGCGAGGGCCTTGACGCGGCCATGGTAGATACGGCCACCGCGATCGAAGGCGACCTTGGTGATGCCGGCCTCGATGGCGCGCTTGCCAACGAGCTGACCGACCTTCTCCGCAGCCTCCTTGTTCGAGGTGTGGGTGCCCTTGAACTCGGCCTCGAGGGTCGAGGCAGAGACGAGCGTCAGGCTGGAGCCCTTGCTGTCGTCGATGATCTGGGCATAGATGTTGGCGTTAGTACGGGTCACGCGAAGACGCGGACGCTCGGCGGTACCCGAGACCTTGCCGCGAACACGACGCTGACGACGCTTGAGGCCTTCCAGCTTCGCCTTATGCTTGTTCATACGTAAACTCCTAAAAAGGTTGATCTTGCCAGCACCTGACGGGGTGCTGGTCTTATGCGAGTGAGTCGGTTACGACTACTTGGCGGCCTTACCCAGCTTGCGGCGGATGTGCTCGCCAACATAGTGGATACCCTTGCCCTTGTAAGGCTCGGGAGGACGATGGCCGCGGATCTCAGCGGCGATCTGACCGACCTGCTGCTTGTTGATACCCTTGACGTTCACGTGGGTGTTGTCGGGAACCTCGAAGGTGATGCCCTCGGGAGCCTCGACGATCACGGGGTGCGAGAAGCCCAGGGAGAACTCGAGGTTCTTGCCCTTCTGCTGCACGCGGTAACCGACGCCGGCGAGCTCGAGCTTCTTCTCGAAGCCCTCGGAAACGCCAACAACCATGTTGTGGATGAGGGCGCGGGTGAGGCCGTGGCGGGAACGGGTCTCACGCTCGTCGTCGGGACGGGAAACGGTGAGGACGTTGTCCTCGACGTTGATAGCGAGCTTCTCAAAGACATCGAGCTCGAGCTGGCCCTTGGGGCCCTTGACGACAACGTTGTTGCCGTTGACTGCCACTTCGACTCCGGCGGGAATCTGGACAGGCTTATTACCGATACGAGACACGGTGATCTCCTTTCCTTCTACCTACCGAGCGAATTACCAGACGTAAGCGATGATCTCGCCGCCGACGTTGTGCTTGCGAGCATCGCGGTCGGTCATGACGCCATGGCTGGTGGAAATAATGGCGGTACCAAGGCCACCGCGGACGCGGGGCATGTCGGCAACGCCGGTGTACTTACGCAGGCCCGGCTTGGAAATGCGGCGGATGCCGTTGATGACCTTAGCCTTCTTGGGACCATACTTAAGCGTGATGTGCAGAGTCTTCTGGGGAACGGTGTCCTCGACATCGTAGCCCTCGATGTAGCCCTCCTCGTGCAGAACACGAGCGATCTCGACGAGCTTCTTGCTGCTCGGCATGGAGACCGTAGCCTTGTTCACAGAGTTAGCGTTACGGATGCGCGTAAGCATATCTGCGATCGGGTCTGTAAGGTTCATACAGATTCTCCTTCGTTCTTGATGAACACGTGCTCTTGGTTCTTCGCCGCCCTTAACGGCAAAGCCTAACTAGCGCGTTTTCCCTGTTCCAAACGGATGCTTGAAACGCTGGTAGTGACTTACCAGCTGGCCTTCTTAACGCCGGGAAGCTCGCCCTTGAGTGCAAGCTCACGGAAGCAGACACGGCACAGGCCGAACTTGCGGTACACAGAGTGCGGACGGCCGCAGCGCTGGCAGCGCGTGTACTCACGAGTAGAGAACTTCTGCTTGCGATTGCACTTGACGATCATCGATGTCTTAGCCACTTATATCCTCCTCACATAGAGTATTGTTCGCCCCAAGCGCCGCCCCCTTGTGGGAACGGCGCTTATAGGGCAGGTGAACCTATTTCTTGAACGGGAAACCGAAGGCGTCCAGAAGGGCCTTGGCCTCCTCATCGGTATTGGCGGTGGTCACGAAAGTGATGTCCATACCACGCTGGTGATCGACGGAATCGAAGTCGATCTCGGGGAAGATGAGCTGCTCGGTGACGCCCATGGAGAAGTTACCACGGCCGTCGAAGCTCTTAGCGGAGATGCCGCGGAAGTCGCGGATACGGGGGATCGCGACGGAGGTCAGACGATCGAAGAACTCCCACATACGGTCGCCACGCAGGGTAACCTTGCAGCCGATCGGCATACCAGCGCGCAGGCGGAAGGTAGCGATGGACTTGCGGGCACGGGTGATCATCGGCTGCTGGCCGGTGATGGCGCGCAGGTCGCGCACGGCACCGTCGATGGCCTTGGAATCGGTAGCGGCCTCGCCGACACCCATGTTCACGACGATCTTCTCAAACTTGGGAATCATCATGACGTTCTCGTACTGGAACTTGTCCTGAAGCTGCTGCTTGACCTCGTTGTTGTACTTGGTCTTCAGACGCGGCACATACTTCTCTTCTGCCATTGTTCACTCCTTCTTGGGGTTTTAAGCACGGGGCGTGGCCACGGTGGGTTGTCCTCGTGCCTCCTGGCTGCATCCGCGCCGCTCATGGCATTTCGCGGTTTGGAATCGACGCAGCAGGAGCCGACAAAACAATCGGTACTATACGCGCATTGGGTGCGTATTTCCAGAAAAACCTCGTCTGCCTGCACAACTCCACAACTCCCCCGCACAAATGGGTCTGTTGGGAGCCAGGGCATAGTTGTTGAGGAACGAGAGTGGATTTTCGGACGCATGAGAGTGGATTATCGGACACACAACACACGAGAGTGGATAATCTCCCACTTTTGGCCAAGATGCAGGACAAAAGTGGGAGAAAATCCACTCTCGATGGAGCCCCTCGTTTCGTGGGAGATTGCTTTGGCTGGAGCGTGTCGACTACTTGAGCGTGACGCAGGAGGCGAGGGTTTTGCAGAAATCTACCTGGGACAATCCAAGGGGTCGGGTCTGGTCCGTCCCGCCCATTGTCACGATAAATACCCAGTTTCCTGATGAGGCCACTCCGATTTTCTCACTCATAGCGTTGCCCGTAGTGCCGAAGCCTCCAACGTTTTTGGGGTCGTAGGCTCTCAAGTCAACATGAATCGCATCAGTGTCATCTTCCCCTTTTGTACCTTTTGTAATGTTGACTGTCCAACCATATTGACCATCCGTCTTTGTAACCTTGTATTCGTCGATCGGGAACCAGTCTGGCAAAACCATGACACAATCGTCTGTTTCGATGGTTCTTGCCTGCCTTGCCTCTTCCGCCTGGCGCTTGGCTTCTTCCTCGGCTTGCTTGGCGGCTACGGCGTCATCGCGGCGCTTGGTTGCCGCTTGGGCCAATGCGTCGGCATCAAAGGAAAAGCCCGCCTTCTTGGCGTCCGCGTCTTCCTCGGCGTACTTCTTGGCGGCGGCAACCTCGTCGTCGGTCACCTCGGTTGCCTCGACCGCAGCGAGCGAAACGTTGCCGGCATCGATGCTCTTTTTACCCTCCGCCTTCTTGCTCACCTTGACGTCGATTTTTTCGCTCGGCACGGCGTAGATGGTGCCGTCGGCTGCGATGGGCGAGGCCGCAACCTCGGCCTTATAGCTGCCGCGACGGAGCTCGACGCCCGCTCCCGTGCTGTCGACATAGCGAACGACGTCGACCTTCTTGCCGCGCGCCTCCTTGCCGGTGATGTGCAGCGGCAGTCTGCTCGCACCGGCCGATGTGTCCCACCCCTCGGCCGAGACCGTAAACCGCACGGCATGCTTTGCGGCGAGGGCCTCTTGCTCGGCCGCCTCGCGCGCCTGCTCGGGTGCATAGATACCAAAGTAATAACCGGCTCCGCCACCCACGGCGAGCAGCGCCACCACGACGGCCGCGATGATAAACGGCTTCTTGGAACGTTTGGGGCTGGACGCGACCGCCTCAGCCGCCATATCGACTTGCTGCGACCCGATAGGTGCTGCAGTATCAACGGGCGAGGGGTTCGCCCCTCCCGTTTGCGCCTGATCATCTGGCGAGACGGATGCACCGCATACGGCGCAGAACTGGGCTCCGTCCTCGATTTTCGACCCACAGTTTCGGCAGAACATCCAAGCTCCCCCTCGTTCGGTACCCGTTCAAGACGGGCATGCCTGAGCGCCCACGTGCATGGCGGAGCGCAATCTCTTCTAAGCATATGCTAAGAGCGAATTGTCAAACGTTGTTGCGCAACATTGCCGGGTAAAGCCTCAGCATCCAGCCATCCCCACATAAGTTGCGGTGAAATAGGGACTGTTTGACGGCTTAACAGGCA
>CABVBR010000024.1 GCA_902496645.1 uncultured Collinsella sp. | reverse complement strand
GCTCCTCGACGGTCACGACGGCGCGCGTGGCGCCGGCGGCCTCGATCACGGCCTCGGCGTCGAGCGGCTTGACGCAGTACACGTCGAGCACCGTCGCCGAGATGCCCTGCTCGGCCAGCAGGTCGGCAGCGTCCACGGCATGGCGGACCATCTCGCCGGTGGCGACGATCGTCACATCGGTACCGCGACGCACCCAGGTGGCGCGGTCCATCTGGAACGGGCACTCGTCCTCGGTGTACACGTCCTCGACCGGGTTGCGGCCCACGCGGATGTATGCCGGCTTGTTGTCAGCGACCAGGGCACGCACGAGCTCGGCGGTCTGGAAGCGGTCACTCGGCAGGTACACGCGCATGTTGGGGATCGCGCTCATGGCGGCGATATCCTGCGCGGAGTGGTGGCTCATACCCAGGGCGCCGTAGGACACGCCGCCCGAGATGCCGATGAGCTTGACGTTGGTGTTGGAGTACGAAACATCGACCTTGCACTGCTCATACGAACGCGTGGTCACAAAGGACGCCGGCGAGGCGGCCCAGGCCTTCTTGCCGCACGAAGCCATGCCGGCGGCGATGCTCACCAGGTCCTGCTCGGCGATGCCGACCTCAACGGACTGCTGAGGATACTGATCAAAGAACGGCGTGAGCGACGCGGAGCCACGGGAGTCGGAGCACAGAACGACGATATCCTTGTCGGTTGCGGCGGCCTCGAGCAGCGTGTCGCAGATAACCTTGCGGTTGGCGATCTTGTTAGCCATTGATGGCCTCCTTGTGGGCAGCGAAATCGGCGATGATCTGGGCATATTCCTCGTCGTTGGGCAGGTGATGATGCCAGGCGGCCTTGTCCTCCATGATGGGCGAGCCATAGCCCTTCACCGTGTTGAGGATGATGACCGTGGGCTTACCCTTGGTCTCGGCGGCAAGCGTCAGCGCGGCGTCGATGGCCTGGACGTTGTTGCCCGGAATGGACAGCACGTTCCAACCGAAGGCGGCCCAGCGCTCCTCCTGCGAATCCTGCTTCATGACGTCCTCGGTGCTACCGCTGATCTGCAGGCGGTTACGGTCCACGAGTGCGCACAGGTTATCGAGCTGGTAGTTGCCGCCGCTCATGGCGCCCTCCCAGACCGAGCCCTCGGCAAGCTCGCCGTCGCCCATGATGGTGTAGACGCGGTAGTCGCGGCCGTCCATCTTGCCGGCGAGCGCCATGCCCACCGCCACGGGCAGACCGTGGCCGAGCGAACCGGAGTTCATCTCGATGCCCTTGAGCTTGTTGTTGGGGTGGCCGATATAGGGGCTGCCGAACTTGGAGAAGCGGGCCTTAACATCGTCGAGATCCAGATAGCCCTCGTGGCACAGCACCGCGTAGTAGGCCTCCATGGCGTGGCCCTTGGAGAGCACGAAGCGGTCGCGGTTGGGATCGTCGACGGTCTCGGGCGAAATGTTCAGATGGTTGGCGTAGAGGGTCATGAGCGCGTCGATGACCGACATGTCGCCGCCGATGTGGCCGCCGGCGCCGGCCATGATGATGTCGACGCAATCGCGGCGGAGGTCCCAACGCAGGGACTCAAGCTCTTCGATAGTTGCCATTTCTACTCTCCTCGCAGGTAGGCTTTGACGTCTTCTTCGATGGGGTCGTACAGGTCGGGGGCAATGCCAATGTACTTGCATGCCTCGTAGAGCACCGGCACCACGTTGGCGTGGATGGCCACGCAGTGGTGGATGTAGGGGCCCTCGACGATCTTGGCCTCGAGGCGCTTGAGGTTCTCGACCTCGACCCACAGGTAGGTGCCCATACCGGCCGGGCCGTCGATGCCGCGGGCGTTGCCCAGCAGCAGCGAGTACTCGCCGTTGTCGCCGTCAAAGCGGGCAAGGGTGAGGTCGCCGTGCTTGGCCTCGGCCGTCAGCGCGCCGGGGTGATCGAAGGCCAGCGGGTAGGTGAGCTTGGGCTTGACGGCAGCGCAGCTGCAGGGCCAGGGGCCGCAGTGCTGCAGCAGCTCGCCGTTCTCGTTATCGGGATGACGCACGGTCCAGTCGGCGAACATGCCGCGGTGACGGCCCAGGTCGGCGGCCTCGACCATCAGCGCGGTGATGGCGCCATGGATGTCGGTCTCGCAGACGATGGGGATGCCCATCTCGTTGAGGATTGCGTTGGCGGCGCAGGGCATAATGCCCAACTCGTCCTGCAGGGCGTTCCAGCACTGGATGGCGCCGGCGTTGCAGCCGTACTTCTCCACCAAGCGCTTCATGGCGATAGCAAGACCGGCGACCGCGGGAACCTTGTCCTCGGGGATGCAGATCTCAAAGCTGTCCTTGATGTGGTCGAGCATGGCAGCCATGGCCTGCTCGTCGGCCTGGGCGTCGCGCACGGCCTGGACAAGCTCGGTCATGGGGATGGGCGAAAGCTGGATGTTGAATTTCTCGAGCAGCTCGCCCTCGTTGCACATGGTGGACCAGAAGTCGAACGGACGGGTGGCCATCTGCAGGATGCGGGTGTGCTTGAAGGTCTTGACGACGTTGCACACGGCCAGGAAGTCCCAGACGCCACGCTCAAACTCGGGGTCGGTCAGACGGCAGTTGGTCATGTAGGTGAAGGGGACCTGGAAGCGGCGCAGGACCTTGCCGGTCGCGAACAGGCCGCACTGGCTGTCGCGCAGGCGGGTGCCGTCGGGCTCGGGGCGCTCGTCGCGCGGGCCCCACAGCAGCACGGGCAGGCCGAGCTCGCGGGCAAGGCGGGCGCAGAGGTACTCGGTGCCAAAGTTGGCGTGGCACAGCATGATGCCATCGACGCCCTCGGCACGGAACTTCTTGACGATGGGCTCGATATGGCTGTCGTCGAACAGCAGGCCCTCGTCGTTGATATCGTCGATATCCACAAAGTCGACGCCGATCTCGCGCAGGCGGTCCGCCGTGAGCCCGCGATACTTGAGCGCGTCCGGCGCGCTAAAGATGCTGCGGCGCGTAGGCACAAAACCGAGCTTGATCTTATCCATGTACGTCCTCCCCTAGTCACATGTTCAGTAAACAGACGCATGTTTCGTTTTGTTCTGTTTACTAAATGTTTTACTCTTTTGTTTAGTAGTTTAACGCGAAAGTCCCGTAAACGGTAGAGAAATCAGCCTAAACGGTATGTAAACAATCTGAACATACAAGGGGAACAAAAAAGAGGGCCCCGAAGGGCCCTCTATCTGTGACGCTTTGTGTATCCGCCCGCGGCATGTCCACATCTATTGCGAACGGGCTCCGCTCAGCCTAGAGCTCGCGTACGCTCTGGCGCTCGACAAAGTAGGTCGACACGGCCGTCTTGCAGGTATAGCTCTTGGGATTGCGAATGTTGCCCACCAGGCGACGCACCGCGATCTCGCCCACCTCGTGCTTGGGAACATGCACCGTGGTGAGCGGCGGGTTGGAGAAGGCGCCCAAAGACAGGTCGTCAAAGCCGATGATCGAAACATCCTCGGGCACGCGAATACCGTGCTCGTTGAGCGCGCGCATGGCACCCACGGCGAGCACATCGTTTTCGGCAAAGAAAGCCGTCGGCAGATCGTCGCGCGAGACATTGTCGAGCCACACGCCCATGTCGCGATAAGCGCCCTCGAGCGTGGTGCCCAAGGTGATGCGCCAGTCCGGGTTGGGCGCAATGCCCGCGTCCTCGAGCGCCTGACGGTAGCCGCGCTCACGATCCTTAAAGTTACGAATGCGCAGGTCACCGGCCAGATAGCCAATATGCTTGTGGCCTTTTTCGATTAAGTGGTCCACGGCGCGCAGCACCGAATCGGTGTTGGCGATGACCACGGCGTCAAAGTACTGGCGGTCGCTCCAGCCGTCAAGTACGATCAGATGGGCCGCCGCGTTGGCAAACAGGGCGTAGTCCTCCTCGCCCAGCTCCGTACCCATCAGCACGATGGCGGCCGACGGGTCGGCGATCAGACCCTCGACCTGCGGACGCACGGCGTCCAGGTCGCTAAAGTCGAGCGAGACAAAGCTCGTGCTCATGCCGTGGCGACGAGCCTGACGCTCCACGCCCTCGATGACCGCGGGATGGAAGGTGCTCTCGTCCAGGATGGCGCCCGTCTTGCGCGCGAGCACAAACTGGATGCTCTCGAGCTGCGTCGACTGCTGGTAGCCGAGCGACTGCGCACACTCCAGGATGACCTTGGCGGTCTCTTCGCTCACGCTGCGCTTGCGATTGAGCGCGTTGGACACGGTTGCGGGCGAAAAACCGGTGATGCGGCTGATCTCGCGGACGCTTGCTTTAGCCATCGTTCCCCCCTAGCAACGGTCGCGGCCGAGCATCGTGGCTTGACTGCCCCGTGGCTCGGCACCTAAACGACCGCAAATTCAATCTAAACAGAATAGTAAATGTTTATTAGCTAGTTTAGCCTGTTGTCAAGCAAAGCGGCCCGACTATTCCCCCAACGGGCACATTTATTCGGTAGCTAAAAAAGCCCCGTCCCAAATTGACTACATGGGGCGGGGCGTGAAAAACATTTAGCCCAGGACGCGGGCCATTTTGGGACGGGCGCAGAAAGCGTTTAGCCCAGGACGCGGGCCATGCGTGTCTTAAACTCGGATAGGAAGCGCGGGGCGTCCACGGTGAGTGCCACGAGCGCGCTCTTGTCCGGATCGGACAGACGGTGCTCGTCGCAGATGGTGCGGCCGCGATACTCGCCCAGCAAGTCAACACGCAGGTTACAGCCGAGCGCACCCACGAGCGTGGGATCAATCGCCACGGCAACCGCCAGCGGATCGTGCAGCGCGCAGCCGCCCAGGTAGGGGGCGTTCATCTCGTACGAGCCAATGTAGTGCTCCACCATGCTCGCAAACGCGCAACCGGCCATGGTGCCCGAGCCCGTCCAGCCGGCAATGTCGCGACGCGTGAGCACCACGCGATGCGTCACATCCAGACCCACCATAGTGAGCTTGCGGCCCGAACGCAGCACCGCGTCGGCGGCCTCGGGGTCGCTCGCCATGTTGGCCTCGGCACCTGCGCTCACGTTGCCAGGCACGGTAAGGGCGCCGCCCATCACCACCACGCGGCCAATAGACATCATCGCCGCCGCGTCGCGCTCAAGGGCGAGCGCCAAGTTAGAGAGCGGACCGGTCGCCACATAGACCAGGTCGGGTCCATAAGTGCGTGCGGCATCGATCAGATAGTCGACCGCTGCATTGCCTTCGGCTGTCGTAGCGCCCACCGGCTCGTACGGCGACGCGGGCACGCTCGCACCGCCAATGCCGTTCTTGCCGTGGATGAGCGTGGTGGACGCCGGCGGTGTATAGGGCTCAGTCGCCTTAATGGGACGATCGGCGCCCAGGTATACCGGAACCTCGGGGCGATCCAGCAGATCGAGCACCGCCAGGCAGTTGTGCGCCGATTGCTCGACGCGCACGTTGCCAAAGCACGTGGTGATGCCCACGAGCTCCACCTCGGGGCTCGCGATGGCATAGGCCAGCGCCATCGCATCGTCCACACCCATATCCAGATCAAGGATCAGCTTCTTGGTTGCCATTGTTCTACTCCGCTTCTCCGTCTTTATCGTTTAACCAAACCAATGTTCAACTTCGACGCGCGTGGGAATCGATTGCTGAGCGCCCAGGCGCGACACCGTCACCGCCGAGGCGCGAGCGCCCGCGGCCATGCACTCAAAAAGCGGCAGCCCCTCCAGACGAGCCACTGCAAGTGCGCCGATAAACGTATCGCCCGCAGCCGTGGTGTCGACCACCGCGCTCGAAAGCGCCGGCATACGCAGCAGCTCACCGTCATCGCCGAGCGTAACCGAGCCAGCTCCGCCCAGCGTGATGACCGCGGCCCCGGCGCCCCTGGCGAGCAGGGCATTGAGTGCGGCGACGCAACTCTCGTCGTCTGCGGGCAGAATACCTGTCAGCATCTGGCATTCGGTCTCGTTGGGACAGACCAAGTCGACCGCGGGCCACGCTCCCTCCGGCAGATTGCAGGCAGGCGCTGGATTAAAGACCGTATAGAACCCCAGCTCGTGCGCGCAAACAAGTGCCTCGGCCGTCGCCGCCAGGTCACATTCGCCCTGGGCGATAAAGACGCTTCCGGCGGCAGGGGCTATCTCGCCGGCGCCGACATCGAGCTCATCGGCCACCAGGCTTCGCAGCGCGTGGGCAACGTCCTCGCCCGCAAGCGCATGGTTGGCGCCCGGCGACAGCACGATGCGGTTGTCGCCAGCGCAGCGAATGATGGTCGCCGTGCCGGTCTCCACGTCGTCGCGACGCGCCACAAACTCAACGCCCACGCCGGCATCTTGGAGGCCCGCCACGAGCGCATCGCCAAACGGGTCGCGCCCGACGGCACCGATCATGCACGTGCGCGCACCCATGCGTGCGGCGGCTACGGCCTGGTTGGCGCCCTTGCCGCCGGCATTGGTGATAAAACCGCTGCCACCGACCGTCTCACCCGCGCGCGGCATGCGCTCGCACGCCACCGAAAGGTCCATGTTCATGCTGCCGAACACCGCAACGATGCCGCGATCTGCCATGGAAACCTCCTCATCTGCGGGCTTTATGCCCACCGTCGACCGTCAATTGTGCGGTCTCGCACCCCTATAACTTTAGTTCACTTTGATGTGAACGCGCCCTTGAGGTTGCGCCAGCAGCAAGCATTCACAGGAGCAGGCAGCTACAATGAATATGTGCTGATTATTCTCGTCATTGGATGATGTTTTATGGAACAATTCCCACAATCGAGCCCACGCGGTCGACGCCGCACGGGCAACGAGCCGGCGCCGCACGAACGCCCGCGCGCCGACCGCCGCACCGGCGAGTCGCGACGCGGCCCGAGCCCGCATCGAACGCCCACCAACAAGGGCTCCCATGCAGCCAAGACCAACACCGGCGCCACACGCTCGCCCGCTACCGACCAGCAGACGACCGCTCGCCCCAAATCTCGCTACATTCCTGCGCTCGACGGTCTGCGCACGCTTGCCGTCGTCGCGGTGGTGCTCTATCACCTCAACCTCACGTGGGCTCAGGGCGGCCTGCTCGGCGTCACGATCTTCTTTGTGCTTTCGGGCTATCTAATCACGCGCCTGCTGCTCAACGAAGTCGCCAAGACCGGACGCATCGACCTCAAGAGCTTCTGGATTCGCCGCATCCGCCGCCTGTTCCCCGCCGTGGTAACGGTGGTATTCGTAACCTGCGCGCTGTGCACGATCTTTAACCACGTGATGCTCACCAAGATGCGCCCCGACATCCTGCCGTCGCTGCTGTTCTTTAACAACTGGTGGCAGATCGCCCAGGACGTCTCGTACTTCAATGCCCTGGGCGACCCCTCGCCGCTCACGCACTTTTGGTCGCTCGCCATCGAGGAACAGTTCTACCTCATCTGGCCGCCGCTGCTGTTTGCCATGGTATCCATGCATGTGAGCAAACCCAACACGCGCCGCGTGGTTCTGGGCCTTGCCGCGGTTTCCGCCGTCGCCATGATGGTGCTCTACAGCCCTGCCGCCGATCCCAGCCGTGTGTACTACGGCACCGACACCCGCGTGTTCTCTCTGTTGCTGGGTGCCTGGATGGCCTTTATCCCCGATCGCGACCTGGCGCCGGTGCGCCTCGCCCATCGCTTGGGACTCAATCGCCTGGCGGGCGCCGCCAAGCGTGGCAAGAATGCCGAGGGCAAGTCGGGCGAGAAGGCCGACGAAGCAGCCGAGACCGCTCCGGCACAGCCGAGCGCCCTCGTGCGCTTTTGGTCCTCGCCCGCATCCATCGATGTGTTGGGCGTCGTGGGCCTGGTTGGCCTTGCCGCCATGGTCGCGCTCACCAACGGCTACACCGCGTTCCAGTATCGCGGCGGCACGCTGCTGTGCTCCATCCTCACGCTCATGGTCATCGCTGCCTGCGTGCAGCCCCAGGGAATGGTTGCCCGCGCGCTGTCCGCCGAGCCGCTCGTGTGGGTTGGCAAGCGCTCGTACAGCATCTACCTGTGGCACTATCCGCTGCTGTTGCTCATGAACCCGGTCGCCAACATCAACGATACGCCCTGGTGGCAGTACATTTTGCAGGTGCTGCTGGTGGTCACCGTAGCCGAGTGCTCCTATCGCTTTATCGAAACGCCGTTTAGGAAGGGCGCCTTCGGCCGCACCGTCGCCGAATTCCGCGATGGCACCACCACGCCCGCCAACTGGGCACGCGCGCACGTTCCCGTGTGCGCCGCTTGTGGCATCGTGCTCGTCATCGCGCTGGGCGGCTTGATCTTTGTGCCGGAGACCTCCGCACTGAGTGGCGAGGGCGCCGAGGTCCTGAATAAGGAAGCCAAAAACGCCGCGCCTGCGGACCAGCAGGCGGCCGACGACACCGACAAGGACAACGACGGCTTCCCCGATGGCTCCTACGACCTGCTGATGATCGGTGACTCCGTGTCGCTACGCGCCGTGGATTCCTTTGACGGCGTGTTCCCGCACAGTCATATCGATGCCGAAAAGGGCCGCCAGTTTGATGCGGGCCGCGCGACATTTGAGGGCTATATCCAACAGAACCTTGCCGGCAAGATCGTCGTCTTTGCCTTGGGCACCAACGGCTTGGTGACCGATGCCCAAGTCGACGCGATCATGGCCGATGCCGGCGAGCAGCGCATTGTCGTGTTTGTAAACACGCGCAGTCCGCAGCCGTGGGTCGGATCCACCAACCAGGCCATCGCCAACGCCGCCACGCGCTACAAGAACGTGCGCGTTATCGACTGGTACGGATACAGCACCAACCGAAATGACCTGTTCGATGGCGACGGCACGCACCTGTCGACTACCGGTGTGGCCGAATATCTCAACTTGATTCACGACGCGGTCAAGAAGGATCTGCCCGTGCACCCCGAGGACCACGTCAACGATCCACAGCCGGCAGCCGTTAAGTCCGCCGCCGACGCGCTGGTCAACGCCCTCGCCTACAAGCCACACAAGCTGGGTACCGACAAATAACCCGGCACTTGGGGACGTTCCTTTTCGGCCGGCACTTGGGGGACACTCCTGCGACAGGCGAAAGCCGCCCCTGGGCTGTCAAATTCCAGTCCAGGGGCGGCTTTTTTCATCGTGTCGAAGGGCCGTGGGCAAAAAAGGGCAAATATGAGTACTGTTACCATTTTAGTAGCATGGAAAACCACCCAAAATGACGTACGAGCGACCCCTACAACCCCCTAAAGCAGCCAGCCTAACTGGTTTAAGGCATATTGGAGCCAATTTTAATGAACATACTATATGTTATGTTCATTATCTTCTTGGCCGTAAATGCCATCAGTCTAGCAACAGTACTCATATTTGGCATTTTTTGCCCATCGGTATATAGCTGACCCCCCGTAGCGGGCAAAAAAGAGGCCGCAGCCCATGGCCGCGGCCCGCTCGAAACCCAAAAGAGGCGCTAGGCGCTGTAGCCCATCGCTTGCAGCACAAACATGACGACCGTCAGCACCGTAATCACGCCGATAGTCGCCCACGTGAGCACGTTCCATATGCGGCCGTTGCGGTTGGCGCCCATAATGTGGCGATCAGCCGCGATAACCACCTGGAATACCAAGACTACGGGCAGCAGCACGCCGTTGATGACCTGCGAGGTCATCATAATCTGGAACAGGTCGACGCCGGGCATAAGCACCAACACGGCAGAAATGCCGATGATGGCCGTAATGATGCCGCGGTAAACCGGAGCCTCATCCCAGCTGCGATCGGCGCCGCGCTCCCAACCAAAAGCCTCGCAAATGGCGCTCGACGTAACACCCGGCAGCACGCAGGCAGCCAAAAAGCTCGCTGCGACCAGGCCCGAGGCAAACAGCACCGTGGACCACTGGCCCGCGATGGGCTCCAGCGCGCGGGCGGCATCGGCGGCATCGCCAATCTGAATACCCGCCGGGAACAGCACCGTACCAGTCGTGATGATAATGAAGCCGGCGATTATATCGGCAGCAATCGAGCCGCTCACGGTATCAATACGCTGCAGCACGATGTCCTCCTCGCCCGCATTCTTATCGACCACGTTGTTCTGAGCCAAAAAGATCATCCACGGTGCGATGGTGGTACCGATTGTTGCGACCACGAGCGACACGTAGCTGGGGTCGTTTTGAATATTGGGGACGACCAAGTCGACCGCGACCTCACCCCAGTTGGGGCCGGCCATAAACGCGGCGACGATGTAAGTCACGAACACGCAGCTTACCAGCAGCAAAATCTTCTCGATGCGCTGGAAACTGCCCGACATGGTAAGCATCCACACCAGCAGCGCCACGAGCGGCACCGAAATGCTCGCCGGAACGCCAAACAGAGCAAGGCCACTCGCGATACCCGCGAACTCCGAGATGGTCACCGCCGTGTTGGCGATCAACAGCGCCGCCATGGCCAGCACGCTCTTACGCACGCCAAAGCGCTCGCGAATGAGCGACGCCAGGCCCTTACCCGTGACGCATCCGCAGCGCGCCGCGGTCTCCTGCGTCACGATAAGCAGCACGGTCATGACGGGAAGCATCCAGAGCATCTTATAGCCATAGCTGGCGCCCGCGCTGGAATACGTGGCGATGCCGCCGGCGTCATTACCCGAAAGCGCCGCCAACAGACCGGGGCCCATGGCGCCAAAGATGGCCGCGATGGTCAGCTTTTGCTTGGTGCTCGGCTTTTGCTTCGTATTTTGCACGCGACCACCTACCCCATGACCGACATGGTGAGCAGCACCGCGGCGATGCAGTACGCCACACACGAGATCATGACGGCGATGACGTTCATGGCGGTGCCCGACGTGTTAAGGTCGTGCTCGTCGCGCCAGAACAGCACCATCAGATAAATCACAGCGCTCATGTTGCCAACCAGGCAAATGACGGCAGCGATATTAAAGCAGCCGGTAAAGAGCTGCTCCTCAAACATAGTGGCATCGGGGAACGCGGCGGTGCGCACCAGCTGCGCGCACAGGTAGGTCACGAGCGAAAGGATCAGGCCCATACCCGTGCTCTGGAAGAAGAATCCCAGGTACGGCTTGGGCTCGTCGTCGTGACCGTCGTACTCGAGGAAGTAGTTCTTGACGAACGACACCATGCGCGAGGCAGCCAGCAGCACGAGCGGCATGGCGCACATGGGGAACACCACCAGATGCGCGGAGCCCAGCGCCGTCCCCAGCACCGTCGCCATAAGGCACGAGGCAATGCCCCACACGACGACCCAGTACTGACGATGCACGAACCAGCTGAGCACGTTCGTCGAGTCGTCCGACGCGCTATCGCCCGAGCCGACACCGGCGATCTGCAGGTCCTCCTGATGCTCCTCGGCGATAACGTCCATGGCGTCGTCGAAGGTCACGATACCCAGGATATGACGGTTCTCATCGCAGACAGGGATGGCAACCAGGTCGTACTTGGTCATCTCGTCCGTCACGTCTTCCTGGTCCTCGTCGGGCGACACGTAGACCAGATCGCGATAGGCGAGCTGGCCCAGCGTGGCGTCGCGGTCGGCCACGATCAGCGTGCGCAGCGAAAGCACGCCCGTCAGCATGCCGCTCGGATCCTCGGTATAGACGTAGTAGACGCTCTCAAAGTCCTCGTCGAGTTTGCGAATCGCCTCGATGGCATCACCGACTGTCGCCGTGGCGGGCAGCGAGACAAACTCCGAGGTCATGATACGGCCGGCGGTGTTGTCCTCATAGCCCAGCAGATTACGAATCGCCTTCTCCTCCTTGACGCCCATCAGGCGCAGGAGCTTCTCGGCCTTCTCGTAATCGAGCTCGTCGATCAGGTCGGCAGCGTCGTCCGGGTCCATCATGGCCAGCATCGACGATGCGTCGGTATCGGACAGGCCCTCGAGCATCTCGGTCATGAGTTCGTCGTCATCGAACTCCGAGATGGCCTCGGCGGCCTGTGCCGTATCGAGCTGGGCGAACACCTGCGCGCGCAGGCGCGGATCGAGCTGCTCGATGATGTCAGCGATGTCGGCAGGATGCAGCTCGCCAAGCGTCTTGTGCGACACCGAGAGCTGGATGTTTTTAGTCGAGCGATCGAGCAGGTCCATATAAGACCAGGCGATAATGTCCTCGCTGAGCGGCTTGCCCAGGTGCTTCATAAAGCCCTCGACGACGTGCTCGAGCGCGGGGCTGATTGCACGCAGCAGACCGCGGGCACCGACCTCGGCACCCAGCAGGCGCAGCTGATTTTCGCCCGACATGGAGAACTTGATGTCGTTGACGCGCACGACCTTCATGCCCTGTGTGTCGACAATCTGCTTGTTGAGAACATCGCGCGCCAGCAACAGCTCGGTCGGCTGCAGGTACGAAAAACGGATTTCGGTGGCCGACGTCTTAAGGTGTACACCCGTCTCGTCGATACGGTCGACCCATTTGCGCCAGCTGATCATAAACGGCGTCTTGCCGGGACCACGGAACGCGAGCGACGTCACGTGCGGAAAAACTTCGCCGGTTGCAATGCCAAAATCGTTCACAACGCCGAGCTTTTCGCCGTCGACGTCCAAGACCGGCAATTTGAGCATCTCACTCAGATAATTCAATGGTGCTCCCCATCATTATTCCTGCGGACCGCGTGACCATGCCGGCACGCAATTCGTGGACTTTTAGACATATATACGCATGCGCAGGCGGCACGCCGCTCGGCGCTCACACCCCGTGCACGCGCAGAAAGCACCTGCATGGGGTCATCGACTGTATGGTCGAGGTTTGGATTTCACCTGTAACCTTTCTCTTGACCCTCATTAACCGCAGTAACTATAGCATCAGCATCGCGCTGCGGCACCGAATTTATGCGCTGCACATTGCAGGCATACCAAACACTGACGTATCCGTGACATAGTCATTGGGGACGTTCTTCAATGACTAGTCCGTGGTGTCGTCGTCCTCGGGAAGTTGGGGGAACACGGCGTTTTTGGGCATGGAAACCTTGGTGAGCGAGGTGAGCTTTTTGCTCAATGCCGTGTCCGTCTTGACCAGGTCGCTGAGCGTCACGATCTTGTAGCCGTCGGCGACAAGGCCGTCGATAATCTGCGGCAGCGCCTCGAGCGTCTGCTCGGCGCACTCATCGCTATCGGTGAGCAGCACAATATTGCCCGGCGTCACCGAATCGAGCACGGTCGATACTTGCTCGTCAGCGCCGTTGAGCAGCCAGTCGCCCGAATCGATATTCCACGAAACCACGGCGGACACCAGGTCCATCGAGTCGATCCAGTTTTGCTCGTCAAACGCGGCGTAGGGGGCACGCAGCAACATCGTCTCGACGCCGGTCGCCGACTTAATCGCCTCGGTGCCCTTCGTGATCTGCTTGCGCACCGTCTCGCGATCCTCGCCCTTGAGCGAATCATCGCTGTAGCTGTTGGAGCCGATCTCGCACCCGGCATCGACAATCGCTTTAGCAGTAGCGGGCGAGGCTTCCGCGGCATCGCCCGAAAGGAAAAACGTCGCCGTGACGGCCTTTTCCTTGAGCACCTGCAAGATCTGCTTGGTCGCACTACTCGGGCCCTCGTCAAATGTCAGGGCCACGTACTTTTCGTTGCCCTTGGGCGCTACGCTTGCGCACTCGACTACGCAGTCGGTGGCGGACACGACCTCGCCGCGGTCCTGCGTCTTGCCCGACTGCTCGCCGACCCATACCTCGGAGCGGCCCTGAACACCCCAGGCTTTGACATACTCAATGGCACCCGTGCCCTCGACCTTAAGCTTTGGCTCGATAGTCGTGGCCTGGACCTCGTGCTTTTCGTAGGTGTTACGGCCATCCTTGACCGTCACCTTCTCGCCGCCCTCAAGTTCGCGGCTACCCCATTTGCCTTGCTTCACGCGCTTGCCGTCGATCTTCACCGACAGCTTTTCGCCGCCATGGCGCTTAAGCACGCTGTCGTCGACGGCCAGCAGATCACCGGCGTCGTACGTTTCGGTCAGGCTTTGATCGTCGATAAGATTCTGCAACGTAGAGCCCACGCGCACCGCGGTCTTTTGCCCGTTGAGTTCCACGTCCACGCTGCGGTTGACGTAGCCCACGACGGCAGCGATAAACAGCACGAGCGCGCAACCCACGGCGATAAGCGCATAGGGCAGACGGGACGGTCGGCGCGGCGAGCGCCCGTTGCCGATGCGCGCGCTGCGATCGCTAAACCCACGGCTATGGTTGAGGTACATCGCGCCGGGCTTACGGCGACGTCGACGCTGACCGCCGGGCAGTTGCCCCAGGTCGCGGCGCGCCGTCGGACGCGCAGCCGAGCGCCCGTTTAAGTTAGATCCGTTTTGGCGCATGTGCCCTCCCCCATAAACACAGCGAGCCGGAGCAACATGTCTCCGGCTCGCCTCCCATCATTTGGTACGTCTCTATTTGCTAGCTTTTGACGAGCCCCCGCTCGCCTTTTGATATTCGTCCTTAAAGGCCTTGAACATACCGCGCGTCTTGCCGAGCTGCTTGCCCAGTGCGCGACTGCCCTTGTCCACGGCGACCGATCCCTTGTCATCGAGCACCTTGGCGCCCTTCTTGACCTTATCGCCTACCACGACACTGGCCTCGGCAGCCTTGGCGGCCGCGCCGCCCGAATACCCGAGCGCCTTGACCTCGTCCGAGACAATCATCGCACCGTTCTCGTAGCCGCGCAGCATCGTCGGCGGCACCTGCGTGTCGCCCACCAGCACGCTCGAAGCGGCACCGGCGGTCACGTAGAACATCTGCACAATACCCGAGCGCGGCTTGAACTCAACGTCCGAGCAGTAGCCCACGACATCGCCCGATTCCGTGCGCACGTCCATGCCGACCCAGATGATGCAATCGTCCAGGTTGATATCGAGGCGCTTGGCTGCGGCGGCATCATAGGTGCCCTTGACGTCGTCGACCGCGACAGCACCCTCATAGACGCCGATGGCATCGAGCGCCACAAAGCGGTCGGGACGCTCGATCATACCCGCGATATCGGACTGGCGGACCATAAAGCCCACCACGCGCGTGCCGCCCGGGGTAAAGACGGGAAAGTGAATCTTGCCGAGCTTTTTAGGGCTGCGCGGCGTGCCGTCCTTTTTGGTGCGCTTGTCTTCGGCAGGCTTACGATAAACCTTGACGCCGACAAAATCCCCTGCGCGCATTATGCCTCGGTCGAGGACTCCGTGGCCTCGGTGCCGGCCTCGGTGACGTTCTCGACCACGACGTCGGCAGCGGGCGTCACGTTGCCGCCCGAGATGGCATCGTTGAGCTGCTCGCGAAGCTGGTCCATGCGCTCGCGGGCCAGGTCGACCTTGGCGCGCAGGTCATCGGTCTTGGCGTCGACCATCGGGCCAAAGTCGTTGACCGCGGCACGGGCCTCCTCGGCGCTGTGCTCGTAGGTGTCACGCATGTTGTCCCAGGCGTCGTTGGCGATATCGGCAGCCATGGCACGGGTCTCGGCACCCGAGCGCGGGGCCAGGGCAACGCCGATGATAGCGCCGGCAGCAGCACCAAAGAGCGCACCGGAGACAAAGCTGAAAGTCTTTCCCATGATCATTCCTCTCCTGCGGGCACCTCGATGCCCACCGTTTGAATGCTGTCCATTATACCCGCAGCGCAACACTTGCCGTCCCGCTCATCTGCGTACGGTAACAGCGCAGGTACATGATGGTGATAAATGCGTGGACCTACTCCTGGGGCATGGTGGGCATGGCCATCGTGGCGGCCGGGTCCTCGCCGGCGCCATCGACGAGCGGCAGGCCGCCCTCGTGTGCCGAGCCGGACGGAGCCGTTGCCGCGCCGCCAAAGACGGCCGCGGGGGCCTCGTGGTTCTCGGCGACCGCGCCCTCGGTATCGATTGCCATCTGCGGCTCGTCGTCAAAGCTGGGGACGCCCTGGGGCTCGGCGGAAACGGGCTCGGCGGCGGCATCGACAGCAGGCTCGGTGTCGGCGTCGACAGGAGCGTCGCCCTCGGCCGCATCCTCCGCCACGTCCTCGCCGTTCGCAGCGGCAACGGCCTCGTGCGGGTCCTTGCCCGCGGCCTCGGCGCGCATGCCCAGCACCAGGTTGCGCAGGCCCGCGACTGTGCCCTCCACATCGGGGGCCGGCTGGTCGGCGTGCAGGTACGCCCAGTCCATCATAAAGGTGGCCGAAGACAGCGCGCCGATGGCCAGCGCATCATCGGGGCACGAAAGCTCAATCTCAAAGACACGCTCGTCATGCTCGCTCACGCGCGTGCGACCGCACGAGATGCTGCCGGCAAGACCGGTCTCGTTCATGAGCTCGACCGTCACGTGCTCCAGCAGATGGCAAAGCTCGGTCTGGCCCATGCAATCCTGGAATTCGCGGCCGGAGTCGCCCAGGCACAGGTGCTTGGCAATCGCGGGCACCAGGTAGTACACGCGCGCCGTGGCCTCGATATCCTCCGAGGTCATGAGCGGCATGCCGGGGTTCACCAGCACGTGCGCGCAAATCTTGTCCTCGCTGACGGTGACCTTAAGGATGTTGAACAGGCCTGCCATAACTCTCCCCTACTCGTCCTTGCCCTACTCGTCGCCGTCGTGCGGATCCGCAGAGCCCGCACCCGACGCCGCCGGCTTCTCTGCCGGGGACTCGGAATCCTTCTTATCGGTTTCGGCCGGAGCAATCACGCGAATGAGCGAGATGCGCTGGCCACGCATCGACTGTACCTTGAACTTGTACCCTGCGACCTCAAACACCTCTCCGATGTCGGGCACTGAGTCACAAAGCTCCAAAATCCAGCCGGCGATGGTCTCATAATCATCGCTTTCCTCGAGCGGCCAACCAAGCTCAATCGCGTCATCGCACGAAAAACGCCCATCGACGAGCCACTCACGGCGCGAGAGGCGCGTGAGGTACTTGTTGTCGGGATCGAACTCGTCCTCGATCTCGCCGACGATCTCCTCGACGATGTCCTCGATGGTGATGATGCCGGCCGTGCCGCCGTACTCGTCCACGACGACCACAATCTGGTCGTGCGAAGTCTGCATCTCGGACAGCAGCGGCAGGATGTCCTTGGTGTCGGGCACAAAGGTGGCATCGCGCAAAAAGCCAGCGATGGGCTGGTCGCCCTTGCCGTCGAGCGCGGGCTGGATCAGGTCCTTGATGTGCGCGATGCCCGCGACGTTGTCGGGATCCTCGTGATAGACGGGGATGCGGCTGAAGCCGGTCTGGCGCATGGTGGACAACACGTCGGCGACCGTCTCGTCGTCCTCGCACATGGTGGTGTCCACGCGCGGCACCATGACCTCGCGGGCAACGGTGTCGCCCAGGTCAAAGATCTCGTGGATCATGCGCTTTTCCTCGTCGAGCAGGTCGTCCTGCTCCGAGACCATGTACTTGATTTCTTCCTCCGAGACGTTCTGGCGGTCATCGGCGCTCTTGATGCGCAGGATGCGGGCCAGGCCGTCGGAGCAGGCACCGGTCAGCCACACGAGCGGGCGGGCGATCTTTTGGAACACGGAGAGCGGTCCCACGACCTGTTTGGATACGCCCTCGGCGTTAGCAAGGCCGATGCGCTTGGGCACGAGCTCGCCGATCACGATGGACACAAAGGCGACCGCGACGGTGATGATGACCGGCGCCAGGCCGCGCGCGATGGCGGAAAGCGGCGCGATGCCAAAGCTCATGAGCCATGTGGCGAGCGGGTCGGACAGGCTCGTCGAGGCGACGGCGGACGAGGCGAAGCCCACGAGCGTGATGGCGACCTGAATGGTGGCGAGCAGCTGGTCGGAATCGGCGGCAAGCTGGACGGCGCGCTCGGCGCGCTTATCGCCCTCCTCGGCATCGTGTTCCAACACGGCGCGCTTAGCCGTGGTGAGAGCCATCTCGGACATGGAGAAGTAGCCGTTGATAAGCGTTAAAACGAGCGTGGTAATAAGGGAGATGGTTATGTCCATCGGGAGTTTCTCGAACCTCCAAGATTCGGGACGTTGGGTAGTAAGCGTAGGTGACGGATAGGGCAATTGCGCCGGTTGCCCGTGCGAGCGGGGCCGTGGGCGTGGTCGCTAGATTACGAAGAGGATCACCGCCATGAACTGGAAGATGCTGCCGGCGAGCACCCACAAGTGGAAAACACTGTGCAGATAGCGCACGTTTTTGGCGATATAGAACGGCACGCCCACGGTATAGCACACGCCGCCGACAGCGAGCAGGGCAAGTGCCACGGGGTTGAGCAGCGACACGAGCTCGGGCAGCTTAAAGACGACGAGCCAGCCCATCAGCAGATAGACCAGGCCGCTTACCCAGTGCGGCTGACGCTCGCGCAAAAAGCACTCGAGTGCGATGCCGATGATGGCGATGGCCCACACGGCAAAGAACAGCGCAGGGCCGCCGTCGTTTGCGAGTGTGATGAGGCAAAACGGGGTATAGCTGCCGGCTATGAGCAGGTAGATGCAGCTGTGGTCGATGATGCGAAACACGCGTTTGGCGCGAGCGGGCTGAATCGCGTGATAGAGCGTGGAGGCCAAGTATTCGAGGATGATACTGACGCCATAGACAATCGCCGCGGCCATGTGGGCCGGGCCTCCGCCGCGCAGGGCAGCGAATACGATCAGGAGCACCAGGCCCGCGATACCCAGCAGGCAGCCGACACCATGGGTGACGGAGTTCATGATCTCCTCGCCCACCGTGTAGTGTGGAACGGCCGCGGTCTTGGGTCGCGGCTTAGAACTGTCGCTCGAATCGGACATGCCGGTTACATCCTCCAACGTAAAGAGTTCTCAACACTATATCAAAGCGTCTAGGTACGTGCGAAATTTGCACCATACGTGACCTTTCGTTTACCCATTCTTTGCCTGTTGACGCATCAACGGCGAACGTCCATAATGCGCTTGCATTAAATGTTGATGTATTAACATCTTATAGGAAAGCTTCTTATGTCTCAAAACGCACGTTCCCATCGAAAGCTCAAGATAGCCGGCATCGTTGCGCTGGTGTTCGTTGTAGCGCTGCTGGGGTTTGCCGGCAACTTTCTGTTTGACTTTGCCCTGAACCCCCAAGCGCCGTACACCATGAAGATGATGCAGGATAGCAAGAACGACAAAGAAGGTGA
>CABVBR010000023.1 GCA_902496645.1 uncultured Collinsella sp. | reverse complement strand
TCGCTCGAGCTCAAGAAGACCTACACCTTCGTGAACCTGGCCGACCCCGAGCTCGCCATCCAGTGGCCCATCCCTCTGGAGGAGTGCGAGCTCTCCGAGGCCGACAGGGCGCACCCGATGCTCGCCGACGCCCTGCCCATGGCCCCGCGCCGCACGCTCGTGACCGGCTGCAACGGCCAGCTGGGCCGCGCCGTGCGCGCCATGGCCGAGGAGCGCGGCCTTAACGGCTCCTTCGACTACTGCGACATCGACACCTTCGACATGTCCGACCCGGCGGCCTACGGCAAGTTCGACTGGTCGCTCTACGGCGCCGTCATCAACTGCGGCGCCTACACGGCCGTGGACAGGGCCGAGACCCCCGAGGGCCGCGTGACCGCCTGGAAGGCCAACGCGACCGGCCCGGCGCTGCTCGCACGCACCTGCGCCGAGCACGGGATCACGCTCGTCCACGTGTCCAGCGACTACGTCTTCGACGGCACCACGGAGGTGCATACTGAGGACGAGCCCTTCTCCCCGCTGTCCGTCTACGGCCAGACCAAGGCCGCCGGCGACATCGCCGTGGCCGGGTGCCCGCGCCACTACATCATGCGCAGCTCCTGGGTCATCGGCGGGGGGCACAACTTCGTCAAGACCATGAAGGGCCTGTCCGACCGCGTCGCCGACCCGGAGGATAAGTTGGAGCAGGTCACTGTGGTCGACGACCAGCTGGGCCGCCTGACCTTCACGCGCGACATGGCCGAGGCCATCTTCCACGTGCTTGGGACGCACACCCCCTACGGCACCTACGGCTGCACCGGCTCCGGCGCCGTCAAGTCCTGGGCCGACATCGCCCGCGCCGTCTTCGAGGCCGCCAACGGCAACGGGGACAAGGTGGTCCCCGTCAGCACCACCGACTACTACGCAAATGCCGCCGGCCCCATCGCCCCGCGCCCGGTCCACTCCGCGCTCGACCTGTCCAGGCTCGAGTCGGTCGGCTTCCGCATGCCCGACTGGGAGGAAGAGCTGGGAGAGTACCTCAAGACGCTCGTGTAATGAATCGGTCCCTCGAGGAGTCTCGAGGGACCGATTTTTTTGGCATTCTAAACGTTGGCGGCGATTATAGATATCGCGCCGACTTCTTAAGTGAATCCGACAATTTTTCTCGAGGGTAGCCGCAGGCTGCCCGGGAACCGAGGGCCACCTAGAACGCCGTTATTCCAGCCCATATCACGCCGCCTTCCTGCCGGGAACGGGGTTGTCGGCCACGACGAGCGTGATGATCCTGACCGCGTGCTCTGCGGCGGTGTCCTCGTCATCGCGACCAGGGGTCATGAGGTTGAACTTGGTGATGGTGGAATTGCGTGACTATCCCAAGATGCGGTGTTTGATGCTTGAGAGAACCCCTCTAGTGTAGATTCGCTTGGTCTCGGCGTCCTCGTTTCGCTCGATGTTGAGACGCGGATAGCCGCTCGTATACTCAACATTGGGATTCGCGAGTACGTCGGCACGCATGGAGGGCCAGCGGCGCCACAGGCGGTGTAGGGCGTGGGTGCTTCCGTAGGCGGCGCTGAGGTCGCGGGCTTCCATGTAGGAGCTGCCATGGGTGGTGGCGTGTGCATGCGCGGTGCTCACCACGACCCGGTTCATCTCGCGTAGGAGGAACGAGAGCTCCATAGCCTCAGTGAGCAGGTCGCCGTGTTCGCGCATCCTGTCTACCACGGCTTGCAGGTCTGCGCGGCGCACCATGAAGGCGTCCGGGGTGGAGACGCTCGTATCGTATGTCACCTCGGCGAGGCCCGCATAGCCTCCGCCCATGTTGTCCACGAAGTTGCGATTGGGCGCTACCGGGTAACCGTCGTCCAGAAGCACCGTGCCGGCTTGGGCCACCAGGCCGTCGGGGTAGAAGAGTTTGGGGCAGGCTGCACCCACCTCCTTGCGGCAGAAGTAGGTTGCGAGAGTCTTTGCGCAGGCGGGGTCGGTGAACTCCACGGCATCCGTGGCGAAGAGGATGAGCTCACTATCGAGCGTGTCGAGCGCGTGCTCGGCTACTGCCTTGAGACTCTTGGGGTGCGCGAGCGTGACCGTGCCCGCAATCCCGTCTAGGTAGTCGATGGATGCTAAGGCGCGTTCGGTGCGCATAGCGTCTAGGCTCATGACCACGGCGCCCACGCTCATACCGTTGGGCGCGTAGTCCACACGGTAGACGCAGGGGATGTCCGTGGCGTGGGCGGTCGCGGCGATGCCACGGCGGTGGAAGTGCGCGTTGAGCGCCCGCTCGCCGGCGGCGATGGCATAGGGCTTTGACTCCATAACGCCGCCGTTGGTGGAGCCGGCGTGCACGCGCCAGTGGTAGAGGACCTCGGGAATGTGGCAGATGCGGCGGGCATGCTCGGCGGCTTTGAGCGAAAGGTCATAGTCCTGCGCACCGGACATCTCGTCGCCCGAAAGCTCCACGTGGTCCAGCACGTATCGGCTCACCATGAGCATGTGCACCACGTAGTTGTACGAGTATAGCAGGTCGCGGTTGAAGTCCGGCTTGAAGCGCGGTGCGTAGCCGGCGGCATCGTCCTTCTCGAAGTTGTCCTCATCGCAATAGAACAGGTCGGCATCGGGGTGCTGGGCCGCGAAAGCCATGTAGCGCTCGAGCACGTAGGGCGAGAGCGTGTCGTCGTGGTCGGCAAAAGCCACGTAGTCGCCCGTGGCGGCGCGAATGCCTATATTGGTATTGCCGGCGATGCCTAAGTTCTCGGGGAAGTCAATGGTCTTGATGCGCGGGTCCGCGTAGGTGGCCAGTGTTTCCTGCATGCCCTCGTTGTCCGGGCTCGCGTTTACCAGCACGAGCTCCCAGGAGGTATAGGTCTGCGCGAGCACCGAGTTGATCATGTCGCGCAGGTAGGGCAGCGGCGTGTTGTACAGGGGACAGATGATGCTCACGAGTGGGTGGAAGTCTTGGGGGATGGAGCCCTCCGGCAGGGGTTGGGGCTTGGGGTAGCTCGCGTACGCGCCGTCGATGCTGGGATTCACCATGTCGAGGTCGCGGCGGATACGCATGCGCTCGCGACGACGCCCGGTCATGGTGTCGAGTGCGCGGCCCTGGTAGGTGAGGGCGAAGTTGGCAGCGGATCCATCGACCTTGATCGAGAGGACGGGGTTGGCTCCTTTGGCCTGGGGCTCCAGGATGAAGAATTCCGCATGCGCGCCGAGGGGCGTGCCGTTCTTGGCGGTAAGGGCAAAGTCCGCGGGATCGGGCAGCGCGTTTCCGCAGCCCTTCAGCTCTGCTCGGTAGACTACCCGGCCTCCATCGGCCTCGAATACTTGGGCGATGGTTGCGGTGATGGACGAAACGGTCATGTGAATATCCGATCTGCAAGCGTGCTAGAAGCGCCGGGGCTACGGTGTGCGCCCGCGACGAGAGGTTTGGTGATTCGGGTCAAATGATAGCAAAGGGGAGCGCGCGCTGGGCTTCCTTGGTATCCTTGTTCAGATACGAATGCGGCGGCGCTCCTTGGTGCGCCCAACCGCCATGTCCCCGAAAGGTCGTTCTGCATGAAATCCGACGCTCGCGCGCTCGTTTCCGTCATCATTCCCGTGTGCAACGTGGAAAAGTACCTCGCCCAGTGCCTGAAAAGCATTCTTTCCCAGACGCACCGCGAGCTCGAGGTCATCTGCCTGAACGATGGCTCTAAGGATGGCTCGCTCGCGATCCTGCGCGAGTTCGAGGCACGCGATCCGCGCGTGGTTGTGGTCGACAAGCCCAACGAGGGCTATGGCGCCACGTGCAACCGAGGCCTGGAGATGGCCCGCGGCGAGTGGGTTTCCATCATCGAGCCGGACGACTGGATCGACCCGGCCATGTACGAACGCATGCTTGCGCGCGCAGCCATGGTGGATGTGCCGGTGGACATCGTCAAGTGCCCGTGGATCGATGTGCACGACTGGGATGACCCTTCAACGCAGTACGAGCAGCAGTGCGTGTTGGCGCACCGCCTGCCCAACACCACACGTCCCGTGACCCTGACCGACCTGCCCATCATGGTGGAGCAGCACCCCAGCATCTGGAGCGCCATCTACCGTCGCGACTTCCTGAACGAGCGCAGTATTCGCTTCATTCCGTACCCGGGTGCCGGGTGGGCGGACAACCCGTTCCTTATCGAGTCGTTCTGCCAGGCCAAGGCAATCATGACGTTCGACGAGGCGTTCTACCACTACCGCTGCGACCTGCCCGGCGCCACGTACAACCATAAGAAGGACAGCGCGGTCGCCCTGCCGTTCGACCGTTGGTGCGACATGACGGACATCCTGGAGCGATTGCACGTGACCGACCGCGGTATCCTCGAGGCGCACTACATGCGCGGCTTCAATTACATCCACGGCGGAATCGTGGACGATGGCTGGGAGAACCCCATCGTGAAGGACGGTACACGCCGTGTGTTCTCGCGCATGGACACTGAGATTGTGCTGGGGCATCCCAAGCTTTCCCCCAAGCGCAAGCGCTTCTACCTGGAGCAGATGGGCATAGCTGGCCGACGCGTGCCGGTGTGGCCGCGCGTGAAGTACTTCGCGAGCGAGACGCGCTTCTTCGTGAAGAGCAATGGCGTTCGCGGCCTGCTGCGCAAGGTCGGTGGTTTTGCGAACGGCAAGGCGGTCGCCGCCCGTCGAGCCAAGGAGAACGCAAAGGGGTAGGGGTCCTGCTTGTGTTCTCATGAGCGCGCACCCGACTCTCCTGATTGTATGCAGCTCGTCGAGGCAAGAAATCGCGCAAGCGCCCCTGTGTTATCATACGTTGTTCGGCAAGGGCGGCATCTGCCGCTAACGTGCAATCAATAGGGAGGCGTCGTCGGTGTCCTCACAGACTCTCGCAACCGAAAAGGCCCCGCGTCCGTATAAGAAGGACCTGCTCATCCTCGAGCAGCTCGTCACCAAGGACTTCAAGCTCAAGTACCGCCGTAGTTTCCTCGGCGTGTTGTGGAGCGTTCTCAACCCGTTGCTCATGATGATCGTCATGTCCATCGTGTTCTCTTACATGTTTGGCAGCAACGTCCCCAACTTCCCGCTCTACCTCATCGTGGGCAACGTGACGTTCTCGCTCATGAGTGACTCCACCAACGCGGCGCTCACGAGCATCATCAACGCCGCGTCTCTGCTCAAGAAGGTCAAGGTCAACCGGTACATCTTCCCGGTGCAGAAGGTCTTGTTCGCGCTCGTGAACTTCGCTTTCTCGCTCATCGCCGTGGCCATCGTCATGCTGTTCTTCCAGGTTATGCCCACGTGGCACTTCATCTGGCTGCCCCTGTGCCTGTTCTTGCTGATGCTCTTTTGCATTGGCGTGGGCATGGCCATTGGCGCGCTCTCCGTCTTCTTCCGCGACATTATCCACCTGTGGGGCGTCGTCATCATCGCGTGGACCTACCTCACGCCCATCTTTTGGGACCTCTCCCTGCTTATCGACAAGGGCGCCCCGCACTGGATCATCATGCTGGTGAAGATAAACCCCATGTACAACTATCTCGAGTTCATGCGTGACATCTTCCTGTGGCAGCAGAACCCAACGCCCACGGTGCTCCTCATGTGCATCGCGTGGGCCATCATCGCACTCATCATCGGTATCTTCGTGTTCAAGAAGACCGAGCACAAGTTCATCCTCTACGTCTAAGGCGGAACCATGGCAGACGCTACCAACACCGAGTACGCCATCGAGGTCGACGACGTCACGATGGTTTTCAACATGGCCAGCGAGCAGCTCAACTCCCTCAAGGAGTATTTCATTAAGCTCATGCGCCACGAGTTGTTCTTCAAGGAGTTCCATGCTCTGGAGCACGTGAGCTTCAAGGTTAAGAAGGGCGAGGTCATCGGCCTGGTGGGAACCAACGGTTCAGGTAAGTCCACCATGCTCAAGATCATCGCCGGCGTGCTCGAGCCCACGAAAGGCACCGTGACGGTTCGTGGCAACATTGCGCCCCTCATCGAGCTGGGCGCTGGTTTCGACCTCGAGCTCACCGCGCGTGAGAACATCTTCCTCAATGGTGCACTTTTGGGTTACTCCAAGCAGTTCATGGAGGAGCACCTGGACGAGATCGTGGACTTCGCCGAGCTGCGCGACTTCCTCGACATGCCCATGAAGAACTACTCATCCGGTATGGTCGCGCGCATCGCGTTCGCCATCGCCACCGTGGTGGAGCCCGACATCCTCATCGTCGATGAGACGCTCTCCGTGGGCGACGTGTTTTTCCAGCAGAAGTGCGAGCGCCGTATCCAGAGCTTCATAGATTCCGGCAACGTGACCGTGTTGTTCGTGAGCCATTCCATCGAGCAGGTGGAGCGCATCTGCACCTCCGCGGTGTGGATCGAGAAGGGCCACGAGCGCATGATCGGTCCTGTGGACGAGGTGTGCTCGGCATATAGGGCACAGTTCGACTAGCATGTCCGGCACGTGCGACAAGCCGGCGGAGCGGGGCGTCGGCGCCCGGCCGTTGTTCTCGATCATTATGCCGTGCTACCGAGTCGCGGCCTACCTACCCTCCGCCATCGCGTGCATCCGCGCGCAGACGTGTGCGGACTGGGAGCTCATCTGCGTGGACGACGCTTCTCCCGATAACGTCGCGGAGCTCGTCGAGTATGCTGCTGCCGAGGATCCGCGCATTCGCCTCGTGCGTCATAAAGTTAACCATGGTCTCGCCGATGCTCGCAACACCGGCATCTCCGCCGCCCGCGGACGCTACGTTTGGATGCCCGATCCGGATGATGCGTACGCTCCCGACCTGCTCGAGCGCTGTGCCGAGAAGATCCGTTCCCAGGCTGATGCGGAGGCCAGGACCGATGTCGTGGTGTTCGGACTTACCGAGGAGATCTTCGATGCGGACGGTTCCGTATGCGGTGCGCACGACATCGTGCCGGCGCTCGACGGGGCTTTTTCGGGCTCCGATGCGCACGCGCAGGTTCTCGACCTCGAGGACCGCACGCTTCTAGGCTATGCGTGGAACAAGGTCTACCGTGCGGAGGTGCTGGACGGCATCGCGTTTGAGACCGTTCCCCTCATCGAGGACATCGTCTTTAACGTTGCTGTCTTTAATCGCGTTGAGAACCTTGCGCTCGTTGCGCGTCCCTTGTACCGCTACGAGAAGCGCGTGGCCGCCAACCTGACGGCCAAATTCGTGCCCGAGTACTACGAGGTGCATCGCCGCCGCATCGATGATGTATACCGCCAGCAGGTGTCGTGGGGCCTCGATTCCGCCGATGTCCGCTCCCGCCTCGGGGCTCGCTATGCGCGCTACATCTTGTCCGCGCTCGAGCGCAACTGCGATGCGCGCGCGGGGCTAAACCATGCAGGCCGCGTGGCCTTCTGCCGCAGTATCATGGACGACGAGCTCTTCCGCGCGCTCGTCCTGGATGCGTGCCCGCAGGGCAGGGGAGCCCGCGTGTGCGTGGGCCTCCTCAAGACGCACAGCGCTCTGGTGTGGTGCGCCGCCGGCCGCATCATCCACCTCATGAGGTCGCGTGCCGGCCTCGCGTACCGTAAAGCCACGTTCTCCCGTTAGGAGCTCCCGTGTCCAAGAGCACGTTTGATACATCTGCGCCGCAGCTTACCATTGCCGTTCCCGCGTACAACGTCGAGAGCTACCTCGCGCGAGGTCTCGAGTCCTACCTCGACCCGAGATTCGTGGGCAAGCTCGAGGTCGTCGTGGTGGACGATGGCTCCACCGACGGCTCCCGTGCACTTGCGGAGGAGTTCGCCGCGCGCAGCCATGGCGTGATCCGCGTCATCTCCAAGAAGAACGGAGGCCACGGCTCAGCCGTGAACGCCGGCCTGGCCGAGGCGCGCGGGCGCTATTTCCGCGTGGTGGACGGCGACGACTGGGTGAACGCGGACGGTATGGCTGAGCTGCTTGAGCGTCTTGCCGACCTCGATTGCGACCTTGTGGTAGATAAGAAGCGCGAGATCGACATGACTTCTGGCGAGGAGCGTCTGTTCCCGCTCGCCAAGGGTGTTGTCACGGGTCGCGCGCTCGACTTCTCCAGCGTTCTCACCAACGGCGACACCGTGTTCCAGATCATGATTCACACGCTCACCGCGCGCACGGACTACCTACGCGGTATCGGCATCCACCTGCTCGAGCACACCTTCTACGAGGACTACGAGTATGTGGTCAAGGCAAGTGTGCCCGCCTCTACCATCTGCTACCTCGATATCGAGGTATACCAGTACCTGGTGGGCAACGAGAACCAGTCCGTGAGCCAGGCGAACTACGTGCGCCGCTGGGACGATCACGACCGTGTGGTCATGGAGCTCCTGGATTACCTTGAACGCTGTGAGCATGGCGAGGTGTGCGCCGCGAGCGGGGAGAAGCTTTCGAATGAGTCCGTCTGCTACGTGCGCGAGAAGGTCCACCTCATCGTTGACACGCACTACAACATCGCGTTGCTGTTCGATGAGGACCGCAGCCGTGGGCGTGCGCGCGCCAAGGCGTTCCGACGCGAGCTGAGGCGTGCGGACATAGACCAGTGGGCGCGCGGCGAGCAGCGTTATCGTATGGCCACGCTCCTCAACCGCCTGAGCTTCTCGTACAACTCTATCAAGCGCTTGGTCTCCAAGCGCCGTCACTAGCACGTTACCAAGGGATGATCCATGAGCCGCAAACCGCGCATAGCCATATTCAGCGCCGACGCCAAGCTTGGCCACGAGGTCAAGGGTGCCACGCGCTACACGTTCCTCGCGACGCTTCTCGTGGAGCGGGGCTTCGATGTCGACTTCATCACGAGCGGCTTCCAGCACTGGGAGAAGCGCCAGCGTGATTTGGCGACGTTCGACACGAGTATGCACGCGTTCAGCGTGAAGTTCATTGCCGAGCCGAGCTATCCCGCCAACATGTGTCCCCAGCGCATCTGGGCGCACCATGTGATGGCCAAGCACGTGACGGCGTACTTCGATGCGGACCACGACTACGACCTCATCTACTGCCAGATTCCGCCCAACGATGTGACGCTCGCCGTGGGACGGTCCGCAAAACGCTACGGCATCCCCTTCGTGGTCGACGTGAACGACCTGTGGCCCGAGGCCTTCCGTATCGCGCTCGACGTTCCGGTGCTGTCCGACATAGCCTTCGCTCCGTTCGAGCGCCAAGCTCGTCGCGCGTACGCGTTGGCGGACGCCGTGGTGGGTACGTCCGACGAGTACGCCGCGCGCCCTTTCCGCGACCGCGCCGAGGATATCCCCAAGCTCGTGGTGTACGTGGGCAACGACCTCGAGGAGTTTGACGCGGGCGCCGCTGAGAACGCCGGCTCCGTGGAAAAGCCCGAGGGCGAGGTCTGGGTTGCCTACGCGGGTAATATCTCGGCGCTCTACGACTTGGAGACGCTCGTCGAGGCTGTGGCGATAGCTGCCAAGGCGCATCCCGAGCTCAGGCTCAAGATTCTCGGCGATGGCCCCGAGCGCGCTTCCGTCGAGGCGGCGGTTGAGCGAACCGGGTCGCCTGCTGAGCTTTTGGGCTACATGCCGTACCGCGCCATGGCGGCTTGGCTCAAGGCGTCCGACATGGTGGTCAACTCGCTGGTGGCGAACGCGCCCCAGAGCGTGCCCACCAAGATCGGCGATTACCTGGCCTCGGGACGTCCCATGATCAACACGTCCATGAACGCCGAGTTTCGTGAGAAGGTCGTGCGCGACGGCTTTGGTGTGAACGTTGTGCCGGGTGACGCCGAGGGGCTCGCCAGGGTGATTTGCGAGCTTGTCGAGGACGAGACAGGACGCGCGCGCATGGGTCGCGTGGCGCGCGAGCTCGCGGCGGCACAGTTCGACCGCCCGCATTCTTACGAGACGACCGTCGACCTCATTCGGAGTTTGATCGCCGAGCGCTCGAAGTAGATTGCCCCCGTGAGGCGTGCTCGTCCTATACTCGGACTGATAGGAGAGTGCATGGTGTGTCGGGGTTGGGCGAGGCCGTGCTTGAGGGGGCGGCCGACCGCAAGCTGTCCGATGAGCCGGCAATCGTGGAGATGGCCCGCTCTATTTCCGGGTTGCCCGACGATACCAAGATGACGCTCGTTCCAACCGGTCCCTTGACGAACATCACGCTGTTCCCATGTACACACTCGGGGCGTGCCGATCGTATCGATCGCATCGTCCTCATGGGCGGCACCACGGTTGGCGGAAACGCGACCGTGTACGCCGAGTTCAACATATGGGACGACCCCGAGGCTGCGCAGATTGTGGTCTCGAGCGGGCTACACATCGTTATGTGCCGCCTCGATGTGACCCAAAATGGCGGTTGCGGCTTTGCCTTCCCGCCATTCTGGGTCACATCCGGAGTACTGGTTATGAGACGCGCTCGGCGAACTCCGGGTATTGCGTGCGGCGCCACTTGTCCATCGTGGCGGCGTAGAGGCTTTCGGTGTTGTCGAGCTCGTACCAAGCGCCGTCTGCGCCTACTCGTTGTAGCACGGCAAGACGATGGAAATGCGCGGTATGGCGGTTTACCTTGCGTTCGGGTTGTCGTTGCGATAGTCACCGAAGGCGTATTTGCTATACACATTGACTTCCCACTGCTTTTTTTCGACCTTTGCCACGGAGTCGAGGATAAAACCAGTCGCGAGACTTAAGCCACACAGGAACATAAACGATGCGGCGAGCAGGGCGGTTGGGAAGCGCGGAACAAGACCGGTCTGGAAATACTCGACAATGATGGGAATGCCCAGGGCAAGACCGATTATTGCAAACAGGAGCGCAACGAGGCTGAAGAATTTGAGCGGGCGGTAGTCCTTGAACAGCGTGCCAATCATGGCGACGACCTTAATGCCATCGCTGACGGTATTAAGCTTAGATTCGGATCCTTCGGGGCGATCGCGGTACTCAATGGGCACGTCCTTGATGCGCCAGCGGTGGTCGACGGCATGGATGGAGAGTTCGGTTTCGATCTGAAAGCCCTCAGAAAGCACGGGGAACGTTTTGACAAAGGGGCGGCTCATGGCGCGATAGCCCGTCATAACATCCTCGAAGCTGTAGCCATAGATCCACTTAATCATGGCTCGAACCAAGTTGTTGCCAAAACCATGGAAGGCACGTTTGTTTTCCTCGGCATAGGTTCCATTGGAAAGGCGGTCTCCGACCGTCATGTCGGCCGTGCCATTAAGGATGGGCAAGCAGAGGGCTTTTGCCGCTTCGGCGGGGTAGGTGTCGTCTCCGTCAACCATCAGGTAACAATCGGCATCGATATCGCGGAACATCTGACGGCAGACATTGCCCTTTCCCTGACGCGGCTCAAAACGCACCGTTGCGCCATGTTCTGCAGCGATGCGGGAAGTATCGTCCGACGAGTTGTTGTCGTACACATAGATTGTCGCCTGCGGTAGTTCGCGGCGAAAGTCGTCAATGACTTTGCCGATCGTGAGGGCTTCGTTGTAGCAGGGGATAATAACGGCAATAGATTCAGAATTCACTCAATGCTCCTTTGATATTCAATCGTAGAAAGTATAGCCGTTTGGCCCTGGCATCCTGAGATGTAGCCGTCTTCCACAAGTCCGAGCGCAAATTCATCTTCTACATCTAAAGGAATGCTGTGATGACTGAATCTGTTGTTGATTACAACGAGCAGCCTCTGGCTGTCGAGGTCGACGCCACCACCATGATCTTTAACGTGGCGTCTGACTCGCTGACCAGCCTCAAAGAATGTTTTATTAAGCTCGTTAAGCATGAGTTGTTCTTTGAGGAGTTTAGGGCGCTTAAGCACATTTCGTTTGATATTCACCGCGGTGAGGTCGTGGGCTTGGCCGGTACTAATGGTTCCGGCAAGTCCACGATGCTCAAGATTATCGCTGGTGTGCTCGAGCCTAGCGAGGGCAGCGTTAAGGTTCATGGCAACATTGCACTTCTGATTGAGCTTGGAGCTGGCTTTGATCCCGAGCTGATGGCACGCGAGAACATTTATTTGAACGTTGCGCTAGTCGGCTATACCAAGGAATTTATCGATGCCGACTTTGATGGCATTATCGAGTTCGTTGAGCTGCAGAACTTTGTCGACATGCCGCTCAAGAACTTCTCTTCGGGTATGGTTGCGCGCATTGCTTTTGCAATCGCCACCATTACCGAGCCCGATATCCTGATCGTCGATGAGATGCTTTCCGTCGGCGAAGTGTTCTTCCAGCAAAAGTGCGAGGCCCGTATTCAGCACTTTATCCAGAGCGGTGACGTGACGGTTTTGTTCGTGTCGCATTCCATGGAGCAGGTTGAGCACATCTGCCAGCGTGCGTTTGGATTGAGAAGGGCGACCTTCGTATGGACGGCCCGGTCGATGAGGTATGCAAGGCATACCGCGAACAGTTCAAGTAGGTTATACTTATTTGCGCTTGGCGGGCTCGCGCTTGCTTGGCGTGCGGTTATTTGCTCCATTAGCTCAGTTGGATAGAGCAGGGGACTTCTAATCCCAAGGTCGACGGTTCGAATCCGCCATGGAGCACCTTTTGTTTAATAAGCTCAGCTTTTGCTGGGCTTTTTTGTTCACAAATGCGAAGTTGAGCTACTCTGTTTCTGCGGGCTCCACGATTTATGAGTTATGTAGCAATTCCAGATTCTAAGACAGGGTTCGCTTGCGTTTGGCGGTTAGCCATCGACATCCTTACACTAACGCTGACTCGAAAGGCCTTATCTCCTGCCCATTTTTCTCTGCACAATTGAAGTCTGAAGTGGTTGGCCATACGGCGTTGTTATGATCGATGAGATCGACCTTCATTTGCATCCCCGCTGCCAGGCGCGGATTCTCGAGGACCTGGTTCGCATATTTCCAAACGTACAGTTTATAGTTACAACGCATTCACCTGTTGTGGTGGCGTCGGTACCTCGCGGAAACATCCGCATTCTTGGAGAGGACGCTGCAACGGTGCCTGCTATGGAAACGCGTGGACGCGATGCCGGGGATATTCTCAACACCGTCCTGGGCGCATCCTCTCGACCTGAAGAGGCGGGTCAATTGTTCGATTTTTTTTATTGCGCCGTTGATGAGGAGCGCTTTGACGACGCTAGGCTTGCGCTTCAAAAACTTGAGGAGCTTGTGGGCGTGGACGACCCCGATGTCGTTGCCGCTAAGACGACCCTTGAGCTTGAGGAGCTGCTGTCGTGATTCCGATCGTTAAGGGAAAAGAGCCTGCGGCGCTTACCAAGGCCAAGAGGGCCATACGCAACACCCCCGATACGACGTTTAATTACACAGCGTTGCGCGGAGAGAGCAAGCGAGAAGTTCTGGAGGCCTTGCTTGCAGAGCAGGGCCATCTCTGCGCTTATTGCACGTGCAGGATCGGCGTTGGTGATCGTCTGGCTACGATTGAGCATTTATTTCCACATTTTTGTTTCGTTGGGTTAGTTTTGCCTGAATGTATCCCCTAATTCGATGAATTCTCTTTACATTATCGATTGTATAGCCGCTTATTAAGCTATATATTCTTATATAATAGTTTATAAATCTATATAAGCGACGTTTGCCTGAGGATTCTGGTTATGGACAAAGCCAAGTTCTACAATCCATTTCGTCCGACCGCCGGCGCGGAGCCTCCTCGAATCATCGGTCGTGATGATATCTCTCTCGAGTTCGTGGAGGGTCTTATGTCCGGCGTTGGCGCCCCCGCACGTCTTATGCGAATCACAGGCCCGCGCGGGTCGGGGAAAACGGTTCTTCTTTGCGATCTGCGCGACCGAGCGATTGAACTGGGTTGGAAGGCCGTTGTTGTTTCGGCTGGTCCGCGTTTGTCGCACGATCTTATGGAGCAGATTCAAGACCAACTGTCTTTTTCCTCCGCTTCGCTTGGCGTTAACGTTGGTATTGCTTCTGCCAAGTTGGACATTTCTTCAAGCGAAATGAGCCTTCGGGCAAAACTAAAGCAGATTGCACAGGGCTCAAAGGGCCTGTTTATCGCTGTTGATGAAGTCCAAGATGCCCCAGTTGAGGAAATGCGCATTATTGCCTCGACAGTTCAATTACTCATTGGGGAGAAAGCCAACATCGCTCTTGCCTTTGCCGGATTGCCATCGGGCGTTATGGATCTCATTAACGGCAAAGCGCTTACTTTTCTTCGTCGCGCGGTTCCTGAAGACCTTGCTCCTATCAATCAAATCGAGATTGCACTTTCTTTGAGTGATAGCTTTAACGCGACCGGTCTTTCTCTCGACGGGGATTTGCTATCAAAAGCGGCGAGAGCAACAAAAGGTTATGCGTATTTAGTTCAACTTGTTGGGTATTCAATCTGGCAGCGCGCCAACCTTCATCGGGAGAAATCAACTCTCGTTACTGGGCGCGATGTTGATGAAGGTATCCTGCTCGCCGAAGCGCGTTTCCACGACGTGGTTCACGAGCCTGCAATTTCGGGTCTTTCCCGTAATGAAATCAACTACCTGTATGCCATGTGCGAGGATAGTAGGCAATCCAAGACCTCGGATTTAGCCAAACGCCTTGGTAAAAAGACGAGTGAGCTGAGTTCTGTTAGGGCCAAGCTGCTTTCACGAGAAGTTATCCAGGCGCCTCAGAGGGGCTATGTTCAATTTGCTGTGCCGGATTTGGACGAGTATCTCAAAGATAATAGAGATGAGATTCTATCGAGGTATTAAAATTCTAGATTAAATCTCCGAGATTAAATGTACAACGATTGAGGGCGGCTCACGGTAAGGTGCCGTGAGCCGCCCTGTTCGATTTGCTTCTGTTTGCGATGGCCCGCTTTGCCTACGCCTCCGCGGGTAACGCGTCGATGGGGCCGCAGTAGATCGTCTTGGCAGCGATGTCGGGCTCGGCGGCAATCGGCTCCTTGTACTCCACGCCGCAACGCACCTCGATGCCCTCGAGCATGTTGGCGACCATCTTGGTGTGCCGCGGCACTGTCTGATCATTATTTAAGGCGAGTGGAATCGATTAATTGACTGACTGGCCAAAAGAGTAGCTCGGCATAGTGACCTCTTGGTCCTCCCTGCCATCCCCTCGTCCTCTAAAAAAGTTCTTAAGACAGCCTTAAAGGCGCCTTGGCTTGCGTTGACAGCGTACAATACGCATGTTGACTATAGCAAAGGTGGATTTTAAGGGAGGGGCGCGCCATGGAGGTGCTGGTTGTTGGCAATACCGCGTATGTTGACGACGACTTTTGTGCCAAGGCGTTTCCTGGCGATCATGTTCAGGTTGTAGCCGCCGGTGATGCGCAGCGCGAGTCATCGTCCCACGGCTCGTGGAAAGAGCTGCTGCGTCACCTGGATCAGGCCTATGAGTTCGACCGTGTGGTCTACCTCTCCACTTATCTCACTCCGCATACCGAGACTTTTGGCGACATTGAGTTGCTGCGCTCGGTCTTTCGTGCGTGCATGGGCCGCCGTGTGCAGCTGCTGTTTGTGGCGGGGCCTGCGGGCGCGGAGGGTGCTGGCGGCGCGGCGAGCGATGTCGATTCGCTTGATGCCACAGATGCTGCCGCCCAAACGGGTAAGGGCATTATCGCCCGCGCGGCCAACGACCTGTGCCACTACTATGCCTCTCAAGACAACATCCAAGCCAAGATTCTGTGCACGCCCTATCTGTATACCGCCTCCGCGGCGCTCAACGATCCCTTCTTGGTGTCGCTGTTCGAAGCCTGTTCGACCGGATCGGTCGCGCTCCAAGGTGCCGCGGACGCGCCGTTTCCCCTGTTGTGCGCGGAGGAGCTAGCGGTGCTGGTGCATCGCGTCTTTGATAGTTGGGATGCGACCTTTGAGACGCTCGACGTTGCAGATGCTTTCCATCGCACAACGGGCGACTTGGGCGGCGCGCTCCAGGGTCTGTTCCCCGGGCTGTCCGTTGCGTATGGCGATTCGACCGGCTATGTGTTGCCCACAGGCGATGTCGCTCGCAAACGCCATGGCTGGTTTCAGCGCTACGACCTGCTGCGCGACCTTTCGACCATTCACGCCCGCTGGGCTAATGACCGTACCAAAAAGGCCAATCCCTTACGTGCGGCCATCGATCGCATCCAGCTGCGCGCGCTGCCCATTAAATGCCTGGAGACGGGCTTCGCATGGGTGCTGTTCGAGGCGCTGGAGCATCTGTTCTCCCAATCCGCCCAGCTCAACGTGCTCGACTATCGACTGCTCTATGTGGTCCTGATTGGCACGCTCTACGGTCTCGACTTTGGCCTAGTTGCCGCGCTGTTGGCGTCGATTGGTCTAGCGGTGAGTTATTTTGCCCTGTACGGATACACTTTCCAGGGCCTGTTCTACGAGCCGTCTAACTGGCTGCCGTTTATTGCGTACTTTGTGGTGGGCGCTGTGTGCGGCTATGTACAGCTGCGCAACAGCGAGGCCATTAAGGCGGAGCGTGACGAGAACGAGCTTGTGCGAAACCGCAACACGTTCCTAACGCGGCTCTATCACGACGCAATCGAGGACAAACGCGCCTACAAGCGACAGATTGTGGGGCGCCACGACAGCTTTGGCAAAATCTTTGCCGTGACGCAGGAGCTCGACGTACTCAACCCGCGTGATATATACCGCAAGTGCTGTGAGCTGCTGGGCGAGATTCTCGAGAACGATTCGGTGACGATCTACCATGTTTCGGGCGGGGCATTTGCGCGCCTGGTAGCGGCGAGCCCGGCGATTTCCAACGATGTGCCGCGCTCGCTCTCGCTCGATGACCTTGCGCCCGTGCTCCAGGGTGCGATCTCGGGTTTGTGGGTGAACCGCGCGCTGACGTCGGGGCTTCCGATGTTTGGCTATGCGATCGAGCGCGATGGAGCCCCCGCCGTGTTGATCTTTGTGCGTCACGTGGCCGAAAGCCAAATGACCCTGTACTACCAAAACCTGTTCCGCATCCTGTGCGGCCTGGTGGAAAGCGCGCTGGGACGCGCCTTCGATTACGAGGCAGTGGCGCAGGATAAGCGCTGCGTTGCCGGCACGTGCGTGCTCAACCACGACGCCTTTGGCCAGGAACTCGCCGCCGAGCAGGCGCTTGCGGACAATAAGATGGGGAGTTTCTTGCTCTTGCGCGTGGTGCCGGGCATGGAGCCTGTTGGCGAGCTGGTTGGCGCCATTGGGTCGGCGATTCGCGAGAGTGACGCTGCGGGCCTGGTCGATGGAGACACACTTTACCTGCTCATGCGACAGGCAACCGAGGCTGACCTTCCCGTTATTTGTGCGCGCTTGGCCGCCAAGCACATTACGGTGGAACCCGTCGGCAGCGAGGACGTTGTGGCCCTGCTGCAGCGCATCGCGCCCACCGGAAGCGGTGAAGGTGAGGCCGCTTGATCTCGCTTGTCGTTGCTACCGCACTGCTATTACTTCATGCGCTGGTGTGTCTGGTGCTGTGGACGCTTATGAAACTGGGCCTGCTGCCGGTTCGAGGGCACATGCTTGCCGTGATGGTGCTCGTACCGCTGTGGGGCCCGTTGCTCGTGGCACTACTCTCGGTGCGTAGCGCGGTGTTCGGCGACGACCTTAAGGACGCCACGCTGGAGACGCTTCGCATTAACGACGACATGCATCGAAGCATGCTGGTGCAGGGGCGCGAGGGCGATGATGGCGTGGTGCCGCTCGAGGAAGCACTGATCGTCAACGACCCGGGCGACCGCCGCCGTCTGATGCTCTCCATGCTTACCGAGGATCCGGATGCGTACCTGGCACAGTTGCAGGCAGCAAAACTCAACGACGATGTTGAGGTCGCGCACTATGCCGCGACGGCGGTGGCGCAGATTTCCAAGGAGTCCGACCTTAAGCTTCAGCAGTTGGAGCGCGCGTTTAAGACCGATCCCAGTTCGCATAACCTGGATTCGTATTGCGACTTTTTGGGCGCCTATCTGGACTCGGGTTTGGCAGAGGGCCGCGTGGCACAGATTCAGCGTCAGCAGTATGCACGCTTGCTCGCGCGTCGTTGCGAACGTGAGGACGGGTCGGCGCTGCGCATTCGCTATGCCACGGCGTTGGCCGATGCCGGCGAGATTGATAAGGCGGAGGACGTCGCTAGCCAGTTGGTGATCGATGCGTCAGACGAGCAGGACGTGTGGATGCTCTGCCTGCGCTTGGCCGTGATTCGTCGCGATGGGCAGGCGGTGCGGCGTGTAATCGACGCGATCGACAAGCAGCATGTGTATTTGAATGCCGAAAATCGCGAGAGGCTGGCATTTTGGCGTGAAGGCGAGGAGGCCCGATGAGCGTGGTGCAACATATCCGCGAGCGTGCGGGCCATTTTCGCTGGATGGGGCTGCTCGTGGTATGGGCGGTCTTTATCGCCATGGCCGCCGTGCTGTTGATCGAGCGTGCCGGCGTGCAGTACAGCGCCGGGCAGCATAAGCTGGGCATGCTCGCTGCCAACGACGCGGTGCCGGCAAGCTCGGCGATGTTTGGCGAAAAGCCCTCGTGCTTGGTTATTACCGACTCGGACCAAGCTGGTGTCGATGACGTTAAAAGCCAATTCGACCAGATTTTGCTGGACATGAAAATCGCCCACCGCGATGTGGATATCGCCACCGACGGCGTGGACGCGATCCCCTCGCTCACCTCGTTCGACCGCGTGATTTTGCTCATGCCGTCGCTCGACGGGCTGGGTACGCACTTGACCGACCTTATGGGCTGGGTGAGTGCCGGCGGTTCGCTCATGCTCGCCATGACGCCGGATAACTCCAGCTACCTGCAGGCAATCGGTCTCAAGCTGGGCATCGATTCTGCCGGCTATGAATATGCGACGGCAGAGAGCATCGTGCCGAGCGAGGACTTTATGATCGGCGGTGGCCAGCGTTATGAGTTATCGGACCCCTTTGATTCGTCGCTTTCGGTTTCGCTGCGTGAGACGGCTCGTGTGTGGGCTAAAACCGGTGACACGGGTACTCCGCTTATTTGGTCGAGCGATTGCGGCAGCGGCCGTACCGTGGTGTGCAATATCGGTATCTACGACAAGGTCATGCGTGGTTTCTATGCCGCGGCTGTGAGCCTATTGGGCGATGCCACGGCCTATCCGGTCATCAACAGCGCCGTTTTCTATCTGGATGACTTTCCCAGCCCCGTTCCCTCGGGCGATGGCACCTACATAAAGCGTGATTACGGCCTTTCCATTGCCGACTTTTATGCCAAGGTCTGGTGGCCCGATCTGCAAAAGCTCGCGCAAAAATACGGCATTCGCTATACCGGCGTGATGATCGAAAACTACGAGGATGCGGTCAACCAGACCGAGCCCGCGCGCCAGGCCGATACCACGCAGTTCCGCTACTTTGGCGGCATGCTGCTGCAGATGGGCGGAGAGCTGGGCTTTCACGGCTACAACCATCAGCCGCTGGCACTCTGGGACACCGACTATGGCACGCTTTACGACTACAAGACGTGGAAGAATAAGGAGACGATCGTTGCATCGCTCAACGAGCTTATCGCCTTTCAGGACGAGGTGCTGCCCAACGTGCACGGCTCGGTCTACGTGCCGCCGTCGAATATCCTTTCGGCCCGCGCGCGCAAGCTTATCGGCACCGACGTGCCGCGCATTAAGACCATTGCCAGTACGTATTTTGAGGACGGCACCGATCTTCCGTACGTGCAGGAGTTTGGCGTGGCGAGCGACGGTATTGTGGAGCAGCCGCGTATTGTCTCGGGCGGCATGGTCGACGATTCCTACATGCGCCTGGCTGCCGTGTCCGAGCTCAACATGCACTACGTGAGCACGCACTTTATGCACCCGGACGACCTTTTGGACCCCGATCGCGGAGCCAAGGAGGGTTGGGAGGTCTACAAGGGCGGCCTGGTTGACTACCTGGACTGGCTTACCAAATCCGCGCCCGACCTGCGGC
>CABVBR010000022.1 GCA_902496645.1 uncultured Collinsella sp. | reverse complement strand
CAAGATGCGCATCGAGACGAGCCTCGACGGTGTCCACTGGACGAGCCAGGAGGTCGATTGGGCGCGTTCCGCCACCTGCAAGACAGTGGCATTCGAGGGCACGGTGGCCGCGCGCTACGTGCGCATGACGCCGCTCGCCTCGGTCGGCAACTTCTTCTCCGCCACCGAGATCGCCATCTACAAGACCGACGGCACCGACGGCTTTGCTGTGGGATCCAACCTCAACAAGGCAATGATTTCCGACGGCGACTACTCCAACATGAAGAACTACCTGGGTCTCGAGAACCGCGAACCCGAAGCCTCGACGTTCATCTCGCAGATCCGCGACCACTTTGCCGACCTCAACGGCAACGGGGTCTATGACGCTTACGATTACTCGTTCACCATGGCGGGGCTCGACGGCGGCACCAAACAAAAGGGCAAGGTCGCCGGCACGCTCGCGGTGATCCCCAGCAAGACCGAAGTCGAGGCCGGCGACGAGATCACTGTCGACGTTTATGCAGCCGACGCCAAGAACGTCAACGCCCTGGGTGCACTCGTCAACTTCAAGAGCGATCAGTTCGAGTTTGTCTCCGAGAGCATCTCGCAGGACGGCTCGACCGCCGGCATGGAGAACCTGTCGCGCGAGAAGGTACAGTTCACGGACGGCACGCAGACTATCAACCTGGCCTTCGCCAACCGTGGCGATGGCAAGCTCTACAACGGCACCGGCGCGGTGGCGAGTTTCAAGCTCAAGGCCAAGACCGCCGGCAAGGTCGAACTGCCTTCGACATCGTGGCTCATCGGCCCGGCATGCGATGCACTTGAGTTTGCGAGCGATGGCACGGTGACGATGCCCGATGTCCCGCAGCCCACCAAGTCCGAGTACGGCCGCGACGCCTTTGGCATCACGATGACCAACGACGAGCTCCCCACCGACGACGGCACCAACGTCGAGAAGTTCATCCAGCAGAAGAGCTATGACGGACTGTTCGACAACAATGAGGGCGGCAACGACTTCGAGTTCCTGTGGAACTATGAGCCCAACTGGATCGACGGCAAGATGCCGACCTACGTCAAGCTGCCCGCCACGATGACGTTCGCCTTCAAGACGCCGTCGAAACTCGATAGCGTCGAGGTCGTTAACCGCAACGGCGGCAACGGCACCGTGCAGAAGATCAAGGCCGTCGTGACGTTTGAGGACGGCTCGATCCAGGAGTTCTCGGGCGGACGCTTCGATTCCTATCAGGCCCGCTATGCCTTTGGCCTCTCAGCTGAGAATAAGGGCAAGAAGGCGACCAAGGTTGAGGTAACGCCGCTTGAGGCATCGGGTGACCAGATGCTCACTCTGCGCGAGATTAACTTTAACTACACGCAGGGCGTCGAGGCTATCGGGGGCGTCGAGCTGGGCGAGAACCAGACCGCGCTCTTCGAGGGCGACATGACGCTTGTCGACGCCAAGGCCACGCCCGAGAGCGCTGGCTATCCTTACGTGACGGTCGAGAGCTCCGACCCCTCTGTGGTGAGCGTTTCCGCCGTCCAGGCCGGCGACAGCGTCAACTACTACCTGCGCGCCAACAAGGCCGGCAAGGCCAAGATCACCGTGGCTTCGGTGCTCGATCCCACCAAGACCGCGTCTTATGAGGTCGAAGTCAAGGCCGGTGTTGACACGTCCGCGCTTATGGGCGCACTCACCAAGGCCGAAGGTTACAGCGAGTCCGTCTACACCAAGGATTCCTATGCAGCGCTCGCGTCTGCGGTCGAGGCGGCGCAAAAGCTCCTCGACAGCGGCCAGGGCAGCTACAGCAAGAAAGACGTGGCGGACGCCACGGCTAAGATCGAGAAGGCGATCGGCGGCCTCAAGATGCGCCCCGTGGATGAGAAGAACCTCATCAACACGCCCGAGAATCGCGAGAATGTCAAGGTGACTGAATTCTCAAGCGAAGCCGACTACGACAACGGTGACGCCTCCCACGCCCTCGACGGCGACGAGCAGACGATTTGGCACAGCGACTGGGCCAACCCGACGGGCATGCCCCAGCATCTGACTGTCGACCTCGGTCGCGATTACGACCTCACCGACGTAACGTTCCTGCCGCGTCAGAACGTTGGTACCAACGGCGATATCTTTGAGGCTGAGGTGCTCGTGTCCGACACCGCCGACGGGTATGAGAACGGCTCCGCCGTATCGATGGGTACGTTTACCTTCGACAACGACGGCCGTGTGCTCAGCGACCGCGGCGACTGGAAGCAGATGAGCTTCAGTTCAATGCGCGGCCGCTACGTAACCGTTAAGGTGCTCCATGCCGGCGGTGACAGCGTCGATACGTATTGCAGCCTATCGGAGCTCAAGTTCTACGGCACGGCTGTTCCCGACCCGGTGGCGAAGGACGACCTCACCGCTGCGATTGAAAAGGTCGATGCCGAGATTGCAGCCGGCGACCTTAAGGCCAGCGACTACACCGAGGCTTCCTGGACCGCGTTCCAGAACGCCTTGGCGAGCGCCCGCGCCATCCTGAGCGACGAGAACGCCACGCAGGACGAGGTCGACCAGGCACTCAAGGCGCTCGAGGATGCCCGTGACGCGCTCGAGAAGACCCCGGTGACCCCGGTCGAGAACCCGACCAAGAAGCAACTCAAGGCCCTGGTCAAGCAGGCGAAGGAGACTGACACCAAGGGAAAGACGGCCGAGTCTGTCAAGGCCCTGACGGATGCCATTACCTACGCCGAGGATGTCTTGGGTGATGAGAATGCTTCCGACGCCCAGCTCCAGGCGGCCTATGACCAGCTCAAACTGGCCATTGAGGGCCTTAAGGATGCCGACTCCGGCAACCAGGGCGGCTCGGGCAACACCGGCGGCTCGGGCAACCAGGGTTCCGGCAACGGCTCGAACGGCGGCGGCCAGGCGGGCAAGCCCGCAGGCGACAAGGCCCAGGGCGGCAAGAAGAACGGTTCGGCGATCCCCGTTACTGGCGATCAAACGGCGGCAACTGTCGCGACTGTCGGTGGCCTTGGAGCCATCATCGCTGCGATCGGTGCCTTCTTCCACCGTCGCAATAAGGCTGAGTAGTCCCAGCGACAACTAAGCAAACGTGCCCGCCGTCCCACCCAAGGACGGTGGGCACGCTTTTTTATTTCAGCTAACGTACGTCATGGCAATCCCCGGTAGGTCGAGGGGTGCTTTGCGGGCGGGCCAGGCTTTATCTGAACGACTTTGCGAAGCAACCGGAGTGAAGATAAAGCCTGCCCCGTCCGCAAAGCACCACGCAGACCGCAGGGACGGGAGCAGCTATACTACTCTCAGTAGTTAAGGGTCGCGGATTCGCCGCGTCACCGCTCTCAACGGGAGGTCTTTGTTTATGGCAGATCAGAAGCCGGTTGTCGGGATCATCATGGGCTCCAAGTCCGATCTGGGCGTTATGGAAGGTTGCACCGCCGAGCTCGAGGCACTGGGCGTGCCCTATGAGCTCGTCATTGCGAGCGCGCACCGCACGCCGGCGAAGGTCCACGAGTGGGCTTCGACTGCTGCCGATCGCGGCATCAAGGTGATCATCGCCGCTGCCGGCAAGGCCGCTCATCTGGGCGGTGTTGTGGCCGCCTTTACGCCGCTGCCGGTTATCGGTGTGCCCATGAAGACGAGTGACCTGGGCGGCATGGACTCGCTGCTGTCGATGGTTCAGATGCCCTCGGGCGTGCCCGTGGCCTGCGTCGCCATCAACGGCGCTAAAAACGCCGCTATCTACGCCACGCAGATCCTGGGTGCCTGCGACCCCGAGTATCGCAAGGTTATCGAGAAGATGAAGCAAGAGATGGCTGACGCCTAGGCGTCCTGCCGTTTCACCGCAGTATAAGGAGAGCCATGTCCGACTATCAGGGAAAACGATTCAAGGCTTCTCAGATTCCCAATCCGTCGAAGCCGGATGCTGCCCATGCGGCGCAGCAGGGTCGGACATCCTCTCCCCAGCAGCCGCGTGCGCCGCGCCCTGTGACGCCGGCGACGCATCGCCGACAGGATACACCGGCCGCGTATCGCCCCTCGTCATACAGCACGGCCAAGAAGCCGCCCCGGTCTTCGTCGCACGCCGCGCCGTCGGATTATGCTGAGCCGCCGCGCAAGAAGCGCCGTTCCGTCATCCCCATCCTGCTCATCATCATCGGCATCGGTCTGATTGTTGCCGCCGCTGCCATCTTTATCAATGCGCAGATTGGCTACAAGCAGGCAAGCGATTCGTATCAAAAGATCGAAAAGCAATATGTGAGCGACAAAGACGCCAGTGGCGTGCCGATTATCGACTTCAATGCGCTCGCTCAGACAAATCCCGAGGTCGTGGGCTGGATTTATGCGCCGGGTACCAATATCAACTACCCCGTGGTGCAGACCAACAACAACTCCAAGTACCTCAATACGCTGTTCGACGGCACGTCCAATGCGTCCGGTGCCATCTTCTTGGATAGCGATGATACCGCGCCGGGCATGGTGGACCAGCAGACTACGATTTACGGTCACCATATGAACGACGGCTCGATGTTCAACGTGATCTCGGACACGACCGATCAGGCGACGTTCGACAGTATTGAGTATGTGTATTACATCACGCGCGACGCAACGTATAAGCTGCGCCCGCTGGCGACCAAGGTGGTCGAGGACACATACGCCAAGGCGCGCACGCCCAACTTTGAGGGCGATGATGGGCTGACGAATTATCTGTCCGAGATGCTCGATGGCGCCTCTGCCGTGGCAAGCGATGCCACCGATCGTGCTGCTTCGGCAACCAAGGTCGTAACGCTTGTGACCTGTCGTTCGCTATCGCTGAGCAACACGCGAGCCGTCATGGTGCTCACGCCGGTCGAGGAGTAAATTAGCTATTGAATACAGCAAAGGGAGAAACAATGCTTGAGAGTGGCAAATTGATGCCTTCGGTTGATGCTTGGCTGCGCGAGGCCAAGGCCGATGCTTCGGCATCCGGGTGCGGCATGTATCTGACGCATAACGGCGTGGTGCGCGCGACGCCTAAGTCCGAGGTGCGCGGGGTCGAGACCGACGGCGTGGCGCCCGGACATAAGGTGGGCGGTATGGTGTTCGGCTTCGATGCGGACAAGGTGCGAGCCGCCATCGAGGCAACGCGTGCGATGCCGGGCATCGGCTATGTGCGCGTGTGGCTGGCAAGCGGCGAGCTTGCCGTGGGTGACGACATCATGCTCGTGCTCATTGGCGGGGACATTCGCCCGCACGTGGTCGATGCACTGCAGGCGCTTGTCGGTACCATTAAAAATGAATGTGTGAGCGAGGTCGAGCGCGAGGCATAGGCTTCGCGCCGATAGAAGGCTCGTTTACAAAAAATGCCCGCCGGTACGTGTGATACCGGCGGGCATTTTGCGTTTTGGGGCGTGGGCGCTACACGCGCGTCGCGTCCTTGGGACTCATGGTCATGCTCTGGAAGCGGTTTTCCATGTAGTCGTTATCGAAGTACTTGCCATAGAACTGCGCGACGGGAATATCCGGCTCCGTGCCGTTGACGCGCTGATACCAATAGTCGAGCGACTGCAGCGTCATGACGCCGTCGACCAGCATGACGATGGTGAAGATGACGGTTGCCGAGTAGCGGCTCTTCCACGGAATCATGTTGATGAGCTTGAGCAGCCTCGGCAGCAGCAGCTTGATCCAGATAAGGCCGCCCAGGCCCCAAAGGCAGGCAAAGCCCGTGCAGGTGCGGCCGCCCGTAAGCACGGCGATGGGGTCGGGCATGCCAAAGAGCTTCATGTGCGAGTAGCTCCACGAGACCACGCCAAATGAGGTCTGCATAAACCAGCCCACGAACACCTCAAAGCTTGCGCCGAGCACAGCGCTCACCAGGAAAATGATGATGGGGTTCTTTTTATAGAAGCGGTTGAGCACCATGGTCATGAGTACGGCGCCAAAGCCGTAGATGGGGCTGAAGGGGCCAAACAGCATACCGGCGCGGTCCTGGTAGACGCCCGGGTCGTCGACCGTCATGTGCCAGATGTCCTCGGCGATCAGGCCGAGCACGCAGCAGACAAAGAATACCCAGAACAGGTTGAAGTAGTTGAGCTTGATGTAGCCTTCGCCGGTTTCATCGCGCCCGAGCATGCCCTCGGCGGCGGCGTCGCGGTCGAGCATCTCCTGCAGGCGGCGCTGCAGTTCGCGCTCCTGACGCAGCGTGGGGTCGACGGTTGCCGAAAGTGCAACAAGGATGCCGAGCTGGATCGCGGGACGCAGTAGGAAGGGCCCGATGCCCTGGAGCATCACGTCGACCAAAAGCTCGACGACGGTGAATGCAATAAGGATGTAGGACAGGCGGGCGGCGTTGCGGCGCTGGTTTTTGATAAGGTCCAGGCCAAAGATGATTAGGATGACGGCACTTGCCGCAGAGAGCATGATGCCGGCGACGATAAGGCCGACTGCGACGAGCGTGTTGTCGCCGAGCTTTTCGGTGGCGTTGCCGTTAACAAGTGCCGTGATGACCTGCCACATAAAGGCAGCGACCGACGGGAGCGTGCCCACGCCGGAAAGGATGCACAGGACGGCGTACACCTTAATGATGAGGGGGATCTTCTTGACCTCCGTGGCGCTGGGGACGCTGGGGTCGAGTTCGTTTCGATCCATACAGAACCTTTCTCGCTTTGTTGTAGATTATAAGGATACGCCGCCGACCTGCCAAAAGACAGGACGAACGTCCCAATTGCAACTTTGTAATCCCCAACGGCGGACGCGGCGGCCATCTGGGGGCGCGGGCACTTACGCTGGACAGACCGATAAAATGTTTGGCAACAAAACGGATTATTAGCTCGGTGGGCTTTTAAAAAGCGCTGCTCATGCGCTGGGGAGCACGTCGCGCCGTGCGTATAATAAGGCGGGTAACGCCAAAAATACGAGGCTCTGAGGGGATACCATGTCTCAAGAAACCATCCGCGCGGCCGAGCGTGCCGCGGGACAGGTGAACACCATGTCGACGTATGATCCGGACTCCGACCAGCTGCATGAGGAATGTGGCATTTTCGGCGTATGGGCGCCCGATCGCGACGTGGCTCGACTGACGTACTTTGGCCTGCGTGCACTGCAGCACCGTGGCCAGGAATCGGCGGGAATCGCCGTGGGTGACGGCGGCACGGTTATGGTCCGCAAGGATCTGGGCCTGCTCGACCGCGTGTTCTCCAATGCCGACCTGTCGACGCTCTCCGGCCAGCTGGCCGTGGGTCATGTGCGCTACGGCACCGCCGGCGCCAAGAGCTGGGAAGCCTCTCAGCCGCACCTCTCTACCATCAACAGCGTCATTATCGCGCTTGCTCACAACGGCACTCTGGTCAACACCGACGAGCTGCGCCGCCAGCTGATCGAGCTGGGCGTGCCATTCCTCTCCAATTCGGATTCCGAGGTCGCGACCAAACTCATCGGCTACTTTACCCAGCGTACAGGCCATCTGCGCGAGGGCATTCGCAAGACCATGGAGCTCGTGCGCGGCGGCTACGCCATGACGCTCATCAACGAGCAGGCGCTCTATGCATTCCGCGATCCGCACGGCATTCGCCCGCTCGTGCTGGGCAAGCTGGTGGACGAGGGTCTGGATCAGGCCGACGCCGCAGCCGTTTCGCAGCTGCCGTCGCAGGACGGCGCCGCGACGGTCGACTCCGCCGTCCGTGTCACGCGCGCCGGCGGCTGGGTCGTTGCTTCCGAGACCTGCGCACTCGACATCGTGGGTGCCGAGTACGTCCGTGACGTCCGTCCCGGCGAGATCTTGCGCATCAGCGCCGAGGGTCTGGTATCCGAGCAGGGCGTGCCTGCAGCCGAAGAGCCCGCCAACTGCATCTTTGAGCAGGTCTACTTTGCCCGCCCCGACTCCATCATGAACGGCAAGAGCGTCTATGCCTGCCGTTACGACATGGGTCGCCAGCTGGCACACGAGGAGCCCGTCGAGGCCGACCTGGTCATCGGCGTGCCCGACTCCGGCCTGCCGCCCGCGGAGGGGTATTCGCACGAGAGCGGTATTCCCTTTGGCGAGGGCCTTATCAAGAACCGCTACGTGGGCCGTACGTTTATCGAGCCTACGCAGGAGTTGCGCGCCATGGGCGTGCGTATGAAACTCAACCCGCTGCGCGACAATATCGAGGGCAAGCGCCTGGTCGTCATCGACGACTCCATCGTGCGCGGCACCACCATGGTGCAGCTCGTCAAGATGCTGCGCAACGCCGGCGCCAAGGAGATTCACATCCGCATCAACTCGCCCGAGGTCATCTGGCCGTGCTTCTACGGCATCGATACCGACGTTCAGTCGCAGCTCATCAGCGCCAACAAGACGGTCGACGAGATTTGCGAGTATATCGGCGCCGATTCGCTGGCCTTCCTTTCGGTCGAGGGCCTGCTTAAGGTCATGCCCAAGGGCGGCTACTGCGACGCGTGCTTTACCGGCCGCTATCCCGTGGCGATTCCCGAGAGCTTTGGCCGCGACAAGTTTATGGAGGGCTTTAAGCCCCGCAACCTGGACAAGCCGCTGTACTTTGACGACGACGCCGTGGTCGAGAAATACGACGACCGCAGCTGGGAAGAGGAGCACGGCGAGGCCTAAAACCTGCCATATGGGGACAGGTATATTTTGGTAGGTTTTACCTGCTGTTTTGTTGATATGACGGCGGGTGCTGTTATGACACACGCCGAAATGAACGCAATTATGAGCACCGTTTGGCGCCCGCGCGGCGCCACGGTAGTGGGAGAGGAAGGCTCAGATGAGCGACAGCAAGCATGTGACGTACGAGGACGCCGGCGTCGATACCGCCGAGGGCGGTCGCGCCGTCGACGCGATTAAGCAGATGGTCAAGGACACCAACCGCCCCGAGGTCATCGGCGGTATCGGTGGATTTGGTGGCTTATTCTCGGCTGCCGCGCTTAAGGATATGGAAGACCCGATCCTGATCAGCGGTACCGACGGCGTGGGCACCAAGCTCGTGCTCGCCCAGATCATGGACCGTCACGAGACGGTGGGCCAGGACCTGGTCGCTATGTGCGTCAACGACATTTTGGCTTCGGGCGCCGAGCCGCTGTTCTTCCTGGACTACGTTGCCATCGGTCACATCGAGGCCGAGCACATGGCAAAGATCATCAAGGGCGTGGCCGACGGCTGCAAGCTCGCGGGCTGCGCGCTCGTGGGCGGCGAGATGGCCGAGCACCCGGGCGTCATGGCTCCTGCTGACTACGACCTTGCCGGATTTACCGTGGGCGTTGTCGACCGTCCCAAGATGCTCGACCCCGCAAACGTCCGCCCCGGCGACGTGATCCTGGGCCTGCCTTCCACTGGCGTGCACTCCAACGGCTACTCGCTCGTGCGCAAGGTCATTGGCGTCGACGGCATTAAGCCGGGCACGCCCGAGGCCGCCGCTAAGGCCGAGGAGCTGAGCCGTCCGCTCGAGGAGCTCGGTGGCGCTTCGCTGGCTGACGCCCTGCTGGCTCCCACGCGCATCTACGTCAAGCCGATTCTTGAGCTGCTGCGCGGCGGCGCCAACGTGCATGCTATCGCCCACATCACCGGCGGCGGTATTACCGAGAACCTCAACCGCGCGCTCGCCGACGACGTTGACGCCGTGGTCACCCGCAACGGCGCCGAGATGGGCTGGGATGTTCCGCCCGTTATTACTTACGTGTCGCGTCAGGCCGAGCTCGCGCCCAACGAGGCATGCAAGACCTTCAACATGGGCGTCGGCCTGTGCCTGATCGTCGCCCCCGAGGACGAGGCCGCCGTGACCGAGGCACTGGTCGCGCTGGGCGAGAAGCCGTTCCGCGTGGGCGAGTGCGTCGAGGGCTCCGGTAAGGTCGTGTACTCCGATGAGCGCTAGCGAGCAGATGGCTGCTGCCGAGGGCCTGGGCTTTGTGCCCTACACCCGTCCGACCGGCACTGATACGGCCGAGCCGCTCAAGATCGGCGTGCTTATCAGCGGTTCGGGCACCAACCTGCAGGCGCTGATCGACCTTATCGCCGCCGGCAGGCTCAACGCCTCGATTGAGCTTGTAGTGTCGAGCCGTCCTTCGGCCAAGGGCTTGCAGCGCGCCGAGCGTGCGGGCATCCAGACGCTCACGCTGTCCAAGGATATCTATGCCGACCCCATCGCGGCTGACGAGATCATCGCGCATGAGCTGCTCGAGCGCGGCTGCGAGTACGTGGTGATGGCCGGCTATATGCGCATGGTGCACACGCCGCTGCTGGCGGCGTTCCCCAATCGCGTGGTCAACCTGCATCCGGCGCTGCTGCCGAGCTTTACCGGTGCCCATGCGATTGACGATGCGTTTGCTCGCGGTGTCAAGGTGACCGGCGTGACCGTGCACTTTGCCAACGAGATCTACGACAACGGCCCCATCATCGCCCAGCGTGCGCTGGCTGTTGAGGAGGGCTGGGACGTCGACACGCTCGAGGAGCACATCCATGCGATCGAGCATGTGCTGTATCCCGAGGTCGTACAAATGCTCGCCGACGGTCGCGTCCACGTGCTGGAGAGCGGCAAGGTCGCAATTGATGCGCCCCGCGGCTAGCGGCGCACAGTACAATTTAGTTGAGTGGTCAGGGTGGTCATTGGCGCCAAGGCGCGCGTGGCCACCTTTTGTTTTGGGTAGTCACCCGCGACGTTCTTGAATGACTAGTCGTTTAAGAACGTCGCAGGTGACTAGGTGAGAGAGGTGAGCGCATGGCGGATAACGAAGCGCTGTTTACGCCTGAGCTGGTGTTTTTTGATTGGCAGTGTGCGACGCCGGGTGAGGTGTTTGCGCAGCTCGAGAGCGAGCTTGCTCCGCGCGGCTACATTGCCGACGGTTGGCTCGACGCCGTTCGCACGCGCGAGGATGCCTATCCCACGGGTCTTGCCATGCCGGCGGCAAACATTGCCATTCCGCATACCGATCCGGGGTTTGTGGCCAAGCCCTATATCGCGGTGGTGAAGCCCGCCGCGCCCGTGACATTTAACGCTATGGCTGGCATGGGCGCTCCGGTGCCGGCGCAGATCGTCATCAATCTGGGCATCGCCGAGCCGGGCGGCCAGGTCGAGGCCCTGCAGGCGCTCATGAACATCTTTATGGACGCCGATGCCGCATCCGACGTGCTCGGTCAGATCACGCCCCAGGGCATGGTCGACGCCATCCGCCGTCACTTCTAAGGTGGGGCTAAGCCGGCACCTAGGGACGTTCCTTATGTGCCGGCACTTGGGGACTGTCCCTAACTGCCGGCTGCCAGAGCTGTCCCCTTTGCACCAAAATGGTGCAGATTAACCTGTCCCCAATGCACCAAGCGTGCCGCGGGGGCTGCGTTGTGACACAATGGCGTTTGTTCGATTCGTTATGCGAAAGGCCAACTATGGCAAATAAGAAAAAGAACTCCGCACCCGAGCCGACGCCCGAGCAGCAGGCTCGCGCCGCCTCTAGCTCTCGTAAGAAGCAGCGCAAGACCCGCGTGTCCAAGACCGTTAAGGTCGTTCTGGTGGTCATCGGCGTGCTGGCGATGCTGCTTTCCGTCTCGGCGATGGCGTGCTCCGGCCTTATGTCGCAGGCCGAGGACACCTCGGGCTACAAGCTGACCGGCGGTGTTGCTGCTACTATCAACGGCACCAACCTCACCGAGGACACCGTGACCAAGCAGATCATGAGCATGCGCACGTCCTACGGCTACACCAAGGACAAGGACTGGGCGCAGTATCTGGTCGACAACGACCTCACGCCCAAGAAGTATCGCAAGCAACTCATCGACTCCTACACGCAGCAGATTCTGCTTCAACAGGCACAGAAAGAGAACGGCGTGACGGTGTCGGACGAGGAGGTCGAGAAGGCTTGGAAGGACGCGTGCAAGAGCGCGGGCGGTGCCAAGGCCTTTAAGAAGACCCTCAAGACCTACGGCTATACCGAAGACACCTACAAGGACTCGCTCAAGGAGAGTCTGGCGCAGCAGAAACTCAAGGATGCCGTCGCGCCCACGAGCAAGCCCAAGGACAGCGAGATTGTCGATTACATCAACGAAAACCTGTCCAGCTACAACGACGCCCGCCGCTCGTCGAACATCCTGATCAAGGTTGATTCCGACGCTTCCGACGAGGACAAGGCTGCCGCCAAGGCCAAGGCGCAGGAGTGCCTGGACAAGATCAACTCCGGTGAGCTGAGCTTTGAGGACGCCGTTGAGCAGTACTCCGAGGACACCGGTTCCAAGGAGAAGAAGGGCGATGTGGGCTGGGATAAGCTCACCACCTTTGTCGACAGCTACCAGACGGCGCTCGAGGGGCTCAACAAGGACGACGTGAGCGAAGTCATCGAGTCGACCTATGGCTACCACATCATCAAATGCACCGACTACTTCCATGTCGATAATCAGGTCGATGACATCAACCAGGTGCCCAAGGCCATCAAAAAGTACGTCTCCAACGTGGTGAAGACGCAAGCGGCCAGCACTGCGTACAGCGAGTGGCTGGAGCAGTACAAGAAGGATGCCGACATCACCGTCAACCCCATGCCCAAAGACGTGCCATACAACGTCAGTCTGAAGGGCGTCACCAAGAGTTCGACCGACGATTCGTCGACGACTGAGTAATCATGGGGCGGTGCTCGCGCAAGTGCCGCCCACGCTATTAGAGAGGATTTGCAGATGACCAACGAAGAGCTGCAGAAGGAAATGATCGCCGCCATGAAGGCCAAGGACAAGGTTCGCCTGTCCATCATCCGTCAGGTCAAGGCCGAGGTGAAGAATATCGAGGTCAACGAGCGCCGCGACGTGACCGAGGAAGACGTCAACAGCATGATCAAGCGTCTGATTAAGCAGACGAGCGAGACGCTGGAGATGTCCATCAAGGCCGGTACCGACCAGGACCGTACCGACAACCTGACCGAGCAGGTCAAGATTCTGGAGAGCCTGCTGCCCGCGCAGGTTTCGGGCGAGGAGCTCGAGGCGCTGATCGAGCAGGTTATCGCCGAGCTGGGCGCCACGTCCAAGAAGCAGATGGGCCAGGTCATGGGAGCACTCGGCAAGGCCACCGGCGGCAACTTCGACAAGCCGGCAGCGGCAAAGATCGTCGGCGCAAAATTGGCGTAAGTGCCGGCCGACACATAGTTGATGTTGAGGGGTGCTGACCACGAGGTCGCGCCCCTTTTTTGATGGCAGCTGAAGGGCACTCATTGGGGACAGACTTAAATGAGTGCCCGCTCATTGGGTGCTCATTTAAGTCTGTCCCCAATGAGTGGGTGGAAGGTTGCGGGTTCTTTACGGGAATGTAGTGTGGGCTGCGGAAACGTGGTTCTTTCCGTACAATAGTTCAACTCGTGTAAACGCAGGGAAGGGACATTCATGGCAGACATGATCGAGATCAAGCATCTCAACAAGTACTTTGGCGACCTGCATGTGCTCAAAGATATCAATCTCACCGTCAAGCGCGGCGAGAAGCTCGTAATGATCGGGCCTTCCGGTTCGGGTAAGTCGACGCTCATCCGTTGCGTCGATTATCTGGAGGAGCCCACGTCGGGCGAGGTCATCATCGACGGTACGCCGCTTACCAAAAAGAATCACCTGGAGATGGCTCGCAAGTATAGCTCCATGGTGTTTCAGCAGTTCAACCTGTATCCCAACATGACGGTGCTCGGCAACCTGACGCTCGCGCCCATCAAGCTGCAAAAGAAGAGCAAGGAGGAGGCGACCGAGGTCGCCATCGCCGCGCTCAAGCGCGTCGGCATGGCGCATAAGGCCGGCGAGTATCCGCAGAACCTCTCGGGTGGTCAGCAGCAGCGCATCGCCATCGCCCGCGCCCTGTGCACCAAGCAGCCCATCATCCTGTTTGACGAGCCGACCTCGGCGCTCGACCCCGAGATGGTCCAGGAAGTCCTGGACGTTATGATTGAGCTCGCGCAGGAGGACATCACCATGATCTGCGTGACGCACGAGATGGGCTTTGCGCGCCAGGTGGCCGACCGCGTCATCTTTATGGAGGACGGCCGCATCCTGGAGGAGGGTACGCCCGAGCACTTCTTCGATAACCCCGAGAACCCGCGCTGCCGCGAGTTCCTGTCCAAGATTCTGCACTAGGCGCGGTGATGGACATGACGGATATGACGAGGGCGGCCGTGTCGCGCCGTCACTTTTTGCAGCTGGCGGGCGCCGGCATGCTTGCGCTGACGGGGACCGCGCTTACCGGTTGCGGTAACTCTACCAGCGGCGAGGGCTCCGACAAGGGGTCCAAGCTTGCGGCCATTAAGTCGTGTGGTCATCTGAATGCCGGCGTCAAGAAGGACGTTCCCGGCTATGGCTATTACGACACCGCCAAGGGCCGCTTTGAGGGCATGGAAGTCGATTTGTGCTACCAGATCGCCGCTGCCGTCTTTGGCGTGAGCTACAAGGAGGCCCGTGCCCAGGAGCTTGTCGAGTTTACCGACGTAACGCCCAAGACGCGCGGCCCGCTGATCGATAACGGCCAGCTTGACGTGGTCGCGGCGACCTACACCATCACCGACGAGCGCAAGAAGAGCTGGGATTTCTCGACGCCGTACCGCACCGACTACGTGGGACTCATGGTCAAGAAGCGTTCGGGCTTTACCTCGATTGAGGATCTGGACGGCAAGGTCATTGGCGTGAGCCAGGGCGCCACCACGCAGGGCCTGATCGAGCAGATGATCAAGGACAACGGCTTTAGCTGCAAGCCCGAGTTTAGGGCCTTTAGCGGCTACCCCATCATCAAGAGCTCGCTCGACGCCGGCAATATCGACGTCTTTGCCATGGACCGCTCCACGCTGGCCGGCTACATGAACGAGACCGTTGAGCTGCTGCAGCCCGAGGTCAAGTTTGGCGAGCAGGGCTACGGCGTGGCGACCAAGAAGGGCTGCGACCTTTCGGCCGTGGTCGATCAGGTGATTTGCGATCGCCTGGCCGATGGCTGGCTCGACCAAGAGGTCAAGACCTGGGGTCTTGTATAGGCGCATCGTCCAAGGAAGGAATCAAATGCTCGAAGGATTATTTGACGCCGACCGTTGGTCGACGACATTTCAAAACATGGGGCCCTTCTGGGAGGGCTTTGGCGTGACGCTGCAGGTGGTCGTTGCCGGTCTGCTGCTGTCGCTGGTGCTGGGCACGCTGCTGGGCGTGTTCTCTACCACCCGTTCGCGCGTGCTGCGCGCCATAAGCCGCGTGTACGTGGAGTTTTACCAGAACACCCCGTTGCCCGTGCAGGTGCTCTTTATGTACATGGCCGGTCCGCAGTTTTTGCAGGCCATAACCGGTGCCGGCCAGCCGGTGCGCATCGCGCCGTTCGTGCTGGGCTTCTTGGGCGTGGGCCTGTATCACGCGGCCTACATCTCGGAGGTCATCCGCACCGGTATCGAGGCCGTTCCGCGTGGTCAGATGGAGGCGGCGCAGAGCCAGGGCTTCACCCGTGCGCAGGCCTACTGGTACATCGTGCTGCCCCAGACATTCAAGATCATTCTGCCGCCGCTGTGCAACCAGGCGCTCAACCTGGTCAAGAACACGTCGGTGCTCGCACTCGTGGCCGGCGGCGACCTTATGTACCGCTCCGACAACTTTGTGAGTCTGTACGGTTACCTGCAGGGATACATCGTCTGCTGCCTTATGTACTTCATCATCTGCTTTCCGCTCGCCATGCTGGTGCAGTGGCTCGAGCGCCGCTCCAAAGAGCGTCCGCGCGGCGTGAGCCTGGCCGAGCTGGGGCTCGACAACGTAGAGGAGGCCTAGCGCATGGAAATCTTCAACGCGACCAACCTGCTCTACATTTGGGGCGGCTTTGTTAAGACAATCGAGATCTCGGCGCTGTCGATCTTTTTCTCGCTCATCTTTGGCACGGTGCTGGCGCTTGTTAAAAGCTATGCGCCCCGTCCGTTCCGTATTTTGGTGAGCGCCTATATCGAGCTGTTCCGTTGCACGCCAAACCTGCTGTGGATTCTGTTTATCTACTTTACGGTGCAGGGCTTGGACATTGTGATTTCGACCATCGCCTTTACGCTGTTTACCAGCGCTGTTATGGCCGAGATTGTGCGCGGCGGTCTCAACTCGATTCCGCGTGGCCAGTTTGAGGCGGCGCAGAGCCAGGGTTTCGGCTTCTTTGCCACCATGCGCTACATTATTCTGCCGCAGACGTTTAAGACGATCATTCCGGCGCTGTTTAGCCAGTGCACGACCGTCATTAAGGACAGCTCGTATCTTTCGGGCATTAACGTGGCTGAGCTCATGTACACGGCAAACGTCGTGATGGCTCACGCAATCGATCTGTCACAGGTGCTTATGCTCTACGGCCTGGTGTTTGCGATGTACTTTGTGCTCAACTTTGGTATCTCTCTGCTGGTCCGAGCGTATCAACGTCGTATCGTGGCAGCGTAGTCCTGCTTCTCCAAGCACGGCACCTTGCCCCTCAATCGTCGCTTGCGTACATTTAGTACGCGGCGCTCCTCTTTCGGGGCAATCTGCCGCACTTGGGAAACCAGGACGGTCGTAAGTGACAAAATGGGAATCAGGAATCGCCTATTTCTCATTTGTTAGAAAGGAATCGCGATGAGCGATCTGGAGAACAAGAAGAGTCCTGTGGTCATTACCATCGCGCGCGACTTTGGTGCCGAGGGCCACGAGATCGGACGCATCCTCGCCAACGAGTTGGGGATTCCGCTGTATGACAACGAGCTGCTGGTGCGCGCGTCGCTGCGCGCGGGCGAGTCGCTCGACAAGATGGCCGCCTACGACGAGCGCCTGGCCGTGGAGAACATGGCGTTCCTGCCCGACCGCTACGACGCGCGTTCGTACTCGGACAAGTTGTTCCAAAAGATGAGCCAAGTGATTTTGGATCTGGGCGAGACCGAGAGCTGCATTATCGAAGGCCGCCTGTCCGATTACCTGCTGCGCAACAACCCCAACCACATCGCTGTGTTGGTGACCGCTCCCTTTGAGGACCGCGTCGAGATCGTGCGCAAGAAGCGTGGCCTCAACAAAAAGAAGGGCGCCAAGCTAGTTAAACAGCAGCAGAAGGCGCGCGAGGCATTCTACAAGCGCTACAGCGCCGGCAAGTGGAAGATGACGAGCGGCAAGGACATCGTCGTCAACCGCGCCAAGCTGGGTCGCGAGGGCTGTAAAGACGTTATCGCCGCTGCCTACCGCTACAAGGTGGCGCAGCTCAAAGGCTAGCCGACCAAAACCACCACAGGGGACAGCACCTTTGTGGTGGTTGGGCGGCCGGCATAGAAAAGTCCCCGCCGGGCGTGTGCTCGACGGGGACTTTGCCGTTTGGTGGCTAGCGCTGCAGGTGATTACTCGCCCAGCAGGCTCTTGGTGATGGAAGCGGCGGCCTTCTTGCCGGCGCCCATCGCCAGAATGACCGTGGCGGCACCGGTGACGATGTCGCCGCCGGCCCAGATGCGGGGATCGGTGGTCTGGCCGGTCTCCTCGTCGGCGACGATGTAGCCCCACTTGTTGAGCTCCATCTTGCCGCCGATCTTGGCAGCGAAGGGGTTGGCGTTGGTGCCGATAGCCGAGATCGCGACGTCGCAAGGGATCTCCTCGATGGCGCCCTCGATGGGCACCGGGCGACGACGGCCGGACTCGTCGGGCTCGCCGAGCTCCATCTTCTGGACCTTGACGGCGCACACGGAGCCGTCCTCGCCAGCGACAAACTCGAGCGGGGAGACGAGCGGCAGAACCTCGACGCCCTCGGCCTTAGCATGGTGCAGCTCGGCGCGACGGCAGGGCATCTCGTCCTCGGTACGACGGTAGGCGATGATGGCGTGCTCGGCGCCCAGACGCTTGGCGGTGCGGACGGCGTCCATAGCCACGTTGCCGCCACCGAAGACGACGACGTTCTTGCCGTGCTTGGTGGGGGTGTCGTACTCGGGGAACTTGTTGGCCTTCATCAGGTTCACGCGTGTGAGGTACTCGTTAGCGAAGAAGACGTTAGGCAGGTTCTCGCCGGGGACGTTGAGGAACTTGGGCAGGCCAGCGCCGGTCGCCACGTAGATGGCGTCGAAGCCCTGCTCGAACAGCTCCTCGGCCGTGGCCATGTTGCCCACGACGGAGTTGTACTCAAACTTGACGTCCATGTCCTCCAGGCCGTCAATCTCGCGCTTGACGACTGCCTTGGGCAGACGGAACTCGGGGATGCCGTAGACCAGCACGCCGCCGCCGGTGAAGAATGCCTCAAAGACGGTGACGTCAAAACCGTTACGGGCGAGCTCGCCGGCGCAGGTGATGCCGGACGGGCCGGAGCCGACGACGGCGACCTTCTTGCCGTTCTTGGGGGCCATCTTGGGCGTGGAGGCGAGCTCGGGGCGGTCACCCAGGAAGCGCTCGAGCTGGCCGATGGCCACGGGCTCGGACTTCTTGCCACGGATGCACTTGCCCTCGCACTGGTTCTCCTGCGGGCAGACGCGGCCGCAGATGGCGGGAAGCATGGAGTCCTCGCGGATGGTATCGAGAGCGCCGCCGAAGTCCTTCGCGCGGATCTGCTCGATAAAGCGGGGGATGTTGATGTTGACGGGGCAGCCCTCAACGCAGAACGGCTTCTTGCAGTTGAGGCAGCGCTCAGCCTCGGCCAGCGCCATCTCCTCGGTGAAGCCCTTGTCGACGGGGCGGAAGTCGCAGGCGCGCTCGGCAGCCGGCTCCTCGTTATCGGGGGTGCGGGGCGACTTCATATCGGCAACGAAACGACCGTTAACTAGTGGCATGCGCAGCTCTTTTCCTCATAGGCCTTGAGGGACTCGCCCTCTTCGGAACGGTAAGCGGCCTGGCGGGCACGAAGGTCATCCCAGTCGACCAGGGTGGCATCGAAGTCGGGGCCGTCGACGCAAGCGAACTTGGTCACGCCGCCCACCTCGACGCGGCAGCAGCCGCACATGCCGGTGCCGTCAACCATGATGGGGTTGAGCGACGCGGTGATGGGGGTGTCGTACTTCTGGGCGGTGAGGGTCGAGAACTTCATCATCGGAACGGGGCCGACGCAGAAGACCTGGCTCACGGCCTTGTCCTGCAGCAGGCGCTCCAGCGGAGCGGTGACAACGCCCTGCTCGCCGTAGGAGCCGTCGTCAGTGGTGATATGGATGTGGTCCTCGTCGAGGAGCTCGCGGAACTGATCCTCCATGAGCAGGAGGTCCTTGGTGCGGGCGCCCATGATGGCGTGCACCTCGTGGCCGGTCTCGACCAGGTGCTTGGCGACCGGGAAGGCGATTGCCAGGCCGACGCCGCCGCCAATGACGGCGCAGGGGCCCTCGGCCATCTCGGTGGGAACGCCCAGCGGGCCCACGACGTCGCGCAGCGACTCGCCGGCCTCGTAGGTGGAAAGCATCTCGGTGGTCTTGCCGATCACCATGAAGATGAACTCGACCCAGCCCTCGTCACCGTTCCAGCCGGCCAGGGTAAACGGGACGCGCTCGCCCGTCTCGTTGGCGCGAACCATGAGGAACTGTCCAGCGTGCGCATGCTTGGCGATTGCAGGCGCCTCGATGCGGAACTTGAACACCTTCTCCGAGAACTGCGTCTTCTCCAGGATCTTATACATAGAACCCCTCTCTTGTTAGGGCTGCCGAACCGTGCCTCCACGGAAATGGACGGTAGCCCGAATAAAACCGTACGCGCACAGGCGTTGTGCAGACATACGGTACAAATTATACCCTCATGGGCATGTCGCTTACGTGTATCTTCGGCAGGTGGGAAAAGGGTTTATCCGGTTCGACCTACCAAAAAGGGACAGGTTTATTTTGGTCGGTTTTATCAGGCAAAACGGCAAAGGGGGCCGGCCTCGGGTTGTGATGAGGCCGGCCCCCTTTGGGGTGCTATGCGTGTATGGCGGCGCGCGGTTTATCGTGATGCCGCAACTGGGGCGTTTCCGCAGATAAAACCTGCCAAAATAAACCTGTCCCTAAATGATAGGTTTTAGTGCTTGCCGTTGGCGGAGGCGGCGCCGTTGACGTGGTCGCGGGCATAGATCACGCCGTGCACGATGGCGAGACCCGCGGCGTCGGCGGCGCGGGCGCAGGTGTCCTGGAAGTCATCGGCCTCGCGGGCGCGCAGCTGTTTGAGCACATAGTCTGCCACGGCCATCTTGCCGGGAGGGTTGCCGATGCCGGTGCGGATACGGCTAAAGTCGCGGCTGCCCATCTTGTCGATGATGGAGCGCAGGCCGTTGTGC
>CABVBR010000021.1 GCA_902496645.1 uncultured Collinsella sp. | reverse complement strand
AGCGCGAGCCCCAGGCGCTGCCGCATGCCCATCGAGAAGCGCCCGGCGCGCTTCTTCCCGGTGTCCGCGAGGTCCACGGCGGCGAGCACCTCATCTATGCGGCTCTCGGGAAGGCCCAGCAGCGTGGTGCGCACGCGCAGGTTCTCGCGCGCGGTGAGGTTGGGGTAGAGCGGCGCCTCCTCGATGAGGCTGCCGATTGCGTAGAGGTCCTCGCGGCACCAGGCGTGCCCGGCAAAGAGGATCTCCCCGGCCGTCGGCCGCAGCATCCCGCAGATCGTCTTGAGCGTTGTCGACTTGCCGGCGCCGTTGGGACCGAGCAGCCCGTACACCTCGCCCTCGCGGATATGAAGGCTCACGTCGGCCACGGCGTCCTGCGCCTGGTCGCCGCGGCCGAAGCGCTTGGTGAGCCCACGCGTCTCGAGCATGTAACCCATGGGTTTATCCTTTCTCTTCCGGGCGCGCGGGCCGAGCCACCGTGCCCGCGCGCCTTACCTTTCGGGTTCACCATCCATGGTGGGGCGCGTTTCTAACGAAGCCGTAACAGCCGTTGGGTTCTTTTAGCGCCAACCCTTCTCGACCCGCACATCATGATTAATTTGCTTAAGGCAACAACTTTCCCGATCGATGTAATCACCGAATCAAAACGTGTACATCAGCCATCAAAGATGCCGAAAAATGTCATATTTGAAGGCTGATGTACACAAATGCAGAATCTCGCATAACCCAGTAGCATCCTCCATATGTCTGGACTCTCTATGCTTACGCTGGATAGACATCGCCGGAACGGGTATAGTATCGAAAGTTTTGTCGTTAACCAGCGGGGGAGTCCTGTGGGCATCAAAAAGAAGATCAAAAAGGAGCTTATCGGCACTTCCGATTACCCGTCGAATAAGATCTTTACGATCTCCAATTTCATCACCTTTACGCGCCTGATCCTCACCCTGGTATTTCTGTACCTGTTTGTGACGGATAACAACCGCGTCATCGCCATCGTTATCTACGCCGTTGCCGCCTCCACCGACTGGATGGACGGTCAGATCGCCCGCATGACTAAGACGGTCTCGTGGCTCGGCAAGGTCATGGATCCCATTTGTGACCGTGCGCTGCTGTTCACCGGCGTCTTGGGGCTGGTGGTCCGCGGAGAGCTGCCCATCTGGGTCTGCGTGCTCATTATTGGCCGCGACATCTATCTGGGCATCGGCACGCTTATCGTGCGTCATTATCACCGTCGCCCCATCGATGTCGTCTTTCCCGGAAAGATTGCCACTGCACTGCTCATGACCGGCTTCTCGCTCATGCTGCTCGGGTTCCCCGTTATTGACGGCCTGCATCTTTTACCTTCAACCCTTACGGCCTTCCCGGGCCTCAACGGAAGCTCGGTGCCCCTCGGCATCTTCTTTGTGTACGGCGGCGTGATCTTCTCCATGCTCACGGCTGTCATCTATTCCATTAAGGGCGGAGTGGCCATTAAACAGGCTCTCGCGCATCCCGAAGACGAGGACATCGACTTTCTGAACCCTGAAATCGAAGACTGATTCGTTGGGGTATGATTACGTACGGTTCATTATTTGCGGCACGTCCGCGATAAGTTAGGGGTTGTCATGGACAACATGGTTAACAATATGCCTCAGAATGATAAGACTGCTGACGCTACCTGCGTATTCCGCGTGCCTTCAAGCGACGTCACTGTTCCCGACCTCATGGCCAACGTGCGCATCACCGCCCCCGTTCTGTCCATCGTCAAGGGTCCGCAGACTGGTGCCGCCTTTGAGCTCGAGGACGACGTGACCACCATCGGCCGCGATCCTGCGAACGGCATCTTCCTCAATGACATGACCGTTTCGCGCAGCCACGCGCGCATTATCCGCGAGGGCCTCGGCGCTCGCATCGAGGACCTGGGCTCGCTCAATGGCACCTGGGTCGACGGCGCCATTGTCAACGCGGCCCCGCTGCACGATGGTTCTTCCGTCCAGATCGGTACGTTTACGCTCATCTACCACGAGAGCACGCCGGAGCGCATCGAAACCGGTGAGTAGGGCATGGCCGAACGCAACTATCTGAGTATCGGCCAAGTCGTCAACCTTCTTCGAGGCGCATACCCCGATCTTTCGAACTCAAAAATTAGATTTCTAGAAGATGAGGGGCTCATTACCCCTCATCGTACGCCTAAGGGATACCGTCAGTACTCTAAGGAGGACGTTGATCGCCTGGAGGTCATCCTGCACTTGCAGAAGACCCGCTACATGCCGCTCAACGTGATTAAGCAGCGCTTGGAAAACGCCACGGACCTGTCAACGCTCGCCTACGAGGTGGGCTTGCTGTCCGATGTTCCGCTCAAGACGGAGCCCAAGGAGACTAAGCAAAAGCTGCATTCCATCGAGACCATTCCCGATATGCTGGGCGTCGAGATTTCGTTTATCCGCTCGCTCGCCGAGAACGACCTCATTCGCATCATCAAGAGTCCGCAGAACCGTGAGCTCGTCGATGGTCGCGATTTTCCAATCATCCGCTACTGCTCCGAGCTGTCACGCTTCCATATCGAGCCCCGCAACCTGCGTCAGTACGTGTCTTCCGCCAACCGCGAGTCCTCGATGTTTGAGCAGGTGCTCGTGAGCATGCTCGGAATGGATACCTCCGATGACGAGCGCGACGCCAAGCTCGAGCGTGCGTTTAAGAAGCTTCACGACCTGACGGAAGGTGTGCACACTGCGCTGCTCAAGAACCGCGTTTTTGAGTCGCTCAATGCCGTGGTCGAGGACGCCGACATCGATGCACTCGATGAGGAAATCACTCGCTCCGAGTCCACCAAAGCCAAAAACGAAGAGATAGCCACGCCGGCTTCGCACGAGGATTCTCTCGTAAAGCCGCTCAAGGTCGTCGCCCCTTCGCACTCCGGCACCGCCACGGCGGGCAAATAACCGCCGCCGCTTATCCGGCAACCCATTGAAAGGTCATGCAATGTACGACTTCGAATCTCAAATCGTCGACATCCCCGACTATCCCGAGCCCGGAGTCATCTTTAAAGACATCACGCCGCTCTTTGGCAATCCCGAGGCGCTCAAAGCCATGACCGATTCCCTCGCCGAGCACTTTGCCGGCATGGGAATCACCAAGGTCGTGGGACCCGAGGCTCGCGGCTTTATGGTTGGCGTACCGGTGGCTGTAGCCCTTGGCGCCGGCTTTGTTCCCGCACGTAAACCGGGCAAGCTACCCCGCAAGACGGTGAGCCAGAGCTATGAGCTCGAGTACGGCACCGATTCAATTGAGATCCATGCCGACGCTATCAGCTCTAAAGATACCGTGTTGATTCTGGACGACTTGGTCGCGACGGGCGGAACCGTCGAGGCAACAGGTAAACTGGTGCGAGATATGGGCGCAAAGCTTATCGGTTACGGTTGTATACTTGAGCTTGCGTTTCTCAACCCGCGCGAGAAGCTCACGCCGACTGACGACGATGTTGAGCTCTTTAGCCTGGTGACGGTAGACTAGCCGTTACCCTTAGTTACTGGAAAGGAAGCTACATGCGCACAGCAAACACGCACAAAAACATGGCACGCTGCGCTGCTACGGCAACCCTCGCTTGTGTTTTGGGCTTGGGCCTCGCGGCTCCTGCCTACGCCGATACCGCATCCGACCTTGCCGCTGCTCGTACGAAACTCGAGCAGATCGGCACCCAAACCCAGCAGATTTACGATGAGCTTGCCACGCAGACGCAGGCGCTCGATCAGACTGCCGGCGAGATCACGCAAAAGCAGCAGGAGATCGCCGATGGTCAGGCCAAGCTCTCGACCTATGTCGCCGGCGAGTACAAAACCGGCGGTCTGAGCCTGCTTCAGGTTTTGACGGGTGTCGATGATCTGAGCGATATGCTCAACCGTTTGTTCTACTACGGCAAAGTTTCCGACAAGCAAGCTCAGACCATTCAAGAGGTCAAGGAGCTTAAGCAGCAGCTCACCGATAAGCAGGCCGAGCAGGAGAAGAACGTCGCCACCACGCAAAAGAAGGTCGACGAGCTTAACGCCCAGCAGGCTGAAGCCCAGAACGTCGTAAACTCCCTGGATTCGCAGCTGCAGGCCGAGCTTGCCGCAGAGGCCGAGGCCAACGCCGCGCTGCAGGCCGGCATCAACGCCAGCACTGCCGAGAAGGCCACGGTGAGCAACGAGACTGCCGGTACGACCGAGAACAACGATGGCAACAAGGGTGGCGGCTCGAACCAGCCCACTCCGACCCCTGCTCCGGCTCCCGCTCCTACCCCCGCTCCGACCCCCACTCCGACTCCTACGCCTTCTACTCCGGACCAGTCCGTTGACGGCGGCACCGTTGTTTCGCGCGCCTACAGCAAGCTCGGTTGCGCGTATTCTTGGGGCGGTATTGGACCGAACAGCTTTGACTGCTCCGGCTTTGTAAGCTACTGCCTCACCGGCCGTTATTGCCGTCTGGGCACTACCGGCACCTTTATGGGCTGGACCCGTGTGTCCGATCCGCAGCCGGGCGATGTCGTGGTCAACTCGTACCACACCGGCATCTACATCGGCAACGGCCAGATGATCCATGCCTCGGACTACAATACGGGCGTAATTATCAGCTCTGTTGCCGCCGGCATGAACAACAACTACATCTTCGTGCGCTACTAAGCTTTTATAACAGCGAACGGATTTGGACCCCGCGGCTTTTGGGCTGCGGGGTCCATTGTTTTGGGTGCAACGTCATTTTTAGTAAGGCAACCTATCTAGTTTTGAATACTAGATAGACGTCGCATCAGACGGCAAGATGGCTATAATTATTGAGGAACAACTAGAAAGGACCCTCTATGAGCTGGGCACTTATCTCCGATTCGAGCTGCAACCTCCGCGATTGGCAACCGACCGCGCCCCATACCACCTTTGCATTCGCACCCCTCAAGATCCGAGTGGGGGAGCGCGAGTTTGTCGACGATCTCACGCTTGAAGTTCATGAGCTCAATTGCGCCGTACAGGCAGAGACGAGTGCTTCTTCGAGCGCCTGTCCCAGCGTGGGCGAGTGGGCCGAGCTCTTTAAGCTCGCTGATAAGACAATCTGCATGCCCATCTCCGAGGGTGTCTCGGGGAGTTACAACGCGGCTGCGACCGCGCGCGACATGGTGCTTGCCGAGGAGCCGGACCGCCAGATCCATCTGGTCAATTCGCGTGCGGCGGGCGGCAAGATGGACCTGATCTTTTTGCTGTTCGACCGCTATCTCGCGAGCAATCCCAATGTTTCATTTGAGGATGCCTGCGCCTACTTCGATAGCCTCGAGCAAAACAGCAAGATTCTCTTCAACCTGTGCAATTATGAGAACCTCGCGAAGGCCGGACGCATCCCCAAGGCCGCTGGCGCCATTGCCAACAAACTCAATATTCGTGTTCTGGGAACGGCGAGCGAAGCAGGCGAAATCAAGCTGATCGGCCACACTCGCGGGGAAAAGAAAATGCTGACCAAGATCGTCGACACTATGGAAGCCGAGGGCTTTACGGGCGGCGAGGTCGTTATCGACCATGTCGAGAATGAGGCAGGTGCCCAGGCACTGGCAGATCGCATTGTCGAGCACTGGCCTGGCTCCAAGACGATTATCATGCCCTGCAACGGCCTAGATTCATACTACGCCGAGATGCACGGCCTCATTATCGGCTACGGCATGGGCGTGGCTTCCGGCCGCTAACTTTTAACCACCAAAAACAACAGTGGGGCAAGATTGCCTTGCCCCACCACCTCGCAGGTCGCTAACTGCTAAACCCATTGAACTTAAGGTAACTCATCAGATACGCTTTCGACACAAAGGACGAGACGGCGCTGCGAACGAGCAGTGACTCACGCGTCACCTGATGGGCCGTGTCAGGCACAGGAACCTGCTCGACCGAAAATGCCGCACGAATCGAAGCCTCGAGCTGGTCAACTACATAATCAAAGGCCGTAGGGGCATCGTAGCTCAAGCGCTGGATGTTAAAGAGGGCCTGAACGGCAGCGATGGGCAGCACCTGCTTAAAAATGCAGATGGCAATAAGACGAGCAATCTGCTCGCGACCATATTGCTTTTTAACCGGAGCCGGAACCAGGCCCACCTTCACGTAGTTGTTGATCATCGAAGGGGTAATAACGGGCTGCTCCACGCAAATCGAAAGCGGCTCCATCCACAGCGCGACATACTCAATCACCTGATCGCGGTAGAGCGTCACATTGGGCAGCTGATCATAGCGCGGCAGGCTCAGCGTATTGAGCTTACGTACGATATCCGACTGAATAAATGCATCAGGAAGTACCGTCGGCTGAATATCCTCAGGCTTAATGCTGACCGACGAATCGGACATCGGAATAACGTATTTAGCGTGGTTCATAAGAGGCCTCCGTTCGTTTTCTATATTGTATTCTAGGTTATCTAGTTTTGCATACCACATAGCCGCCAAGAAAATTGGCGGGACAGTGCACTGATGCTTCGTCCCGCCATTTAGTAAATTGATAACAACCTTACATAAGATATATTATCGTACTTATCCGCGAAGGAAAGCGTATGTGCTGGTTGCTGCTATGGCTCCGTCCGAAACAGCGGTCGCAACCTGACGCAAACGCTTGGAACGGATATCACCGGCTGCGAATAAGCCGGGCGTACGGGTGGCCATCGAATCGTCGGTGACAATGCCGCCGTCGGGAGCCAGATCGACGAGATGCTCAACAAGCTCGGTATGTGGCTGCGTCCCCGTAAAGACGAAGATGCCAAAAGAGCCAGGTTCAAAGGACTCAGTGTGCAGTTCACCAGTCGCATTGTCCTTGAACGTGATTGTCGTGGGCATCGCTTCACCAGAAACCTCAACAACACTAGTTTGGTACCTAACTGAAATATTGTCCTTAGCAAGCACCTTATTCACAACGACCTCAGGTGCACGGAACTGATCGCGGCGTAGCACGATGGTCACGCTGCTGGCAATGTCGGACAGGAACAGCGCCTCCTCGCATGCCGAATTGCCGCCTCCGATAACAAAGACCTGCTTGCCGCGGAAGAACATGCCGTCACACGTCGCGCAATACGAAACGCCACGACCGCGATACGTGTCCTCGCCGACAAAACCCGCAGGACGCGGCGTGGCGCCCATGCACGCAATGACGCTCTTGGCCGCTGTGTCGCCCATATCATGATGGATGGTAAATTGAACCGCATCGGCATCGTAATCGACGCCTGTCACCATACTCCATTCAACCTGAGCCCCCAGGCCTTCAGCATGCTGTTGGAACCGCTCACCAAGTTCGGCGCCGCTCAGCAGTGGAATACCAGGATAATTCTCAATCTCGTTGCTCGTGGCAATCTGTCCGCCCGACATGCCCTGCTCAAGGACAGTCGTCGTTAGGTTGGCACGCGCCGCATAAATGGCGGCAGCATAGCCCGCAGGGCCGCCACCGATAATCGCAACATCGATTGTCTGATCGGTAGTCATGAAGAGTCCTCTCGTCGAAACGTTGTCGTTCTTTGCGCTCATACCCAAATTTACGTGAACGTGACACTCATGCACTACAATGATAAATTCCGTGTTACAACGTCGAAGGGGAGTTATCGATGGATCAGACGCAGACGAGCGACGACGCTCCCCTGCTCACGCACAGCACTCCTCAATCGGAGCAAACCACGCTCTTGGCACAGCAAAAACCTCTCGTGACCATCGTGCACGCCTCGGTCGGCTCGGGTCACAAGGCCGCCGCAAATGCGATTGCGCAAGCATTCGACCTCATCCGCGGCACCAGTGGCATCCCCGAGGATGTTGAGATTGAAGTACTCGATATCCTTGAATTTGGACGTATTAAATTCGACGGTAATAAGACCGCGGCTTCTTTTACGGGAGCCACGCGCCCCATTTACGACCTGACCTGGCGATATACGCTTACGGGACATCTGCTCTGGGGTGGCGGCACGGCATGGTCGCGAATTATGTTCCCCGCCTTCAACGAATATATTCGTAGCCGCAGGCCCATAGCCGTGGTCGCAACGCACATCACGGCAGCCAACGTTGCCGTGGGCGCCCGCGTAATTACGGGTATCGATTATCCGGTCATCTGCGTCCCGACCGACTACGAAGTCGAGGGCTGGTGGCCTCACAAGGACACCGATCTATTCTGTGTTGCCAACGAATTCATGGCTGAAACGCTGCGTCCGCGCAAGGTGCCCGAGACAAAGATTCGCATTACCGGCATCCCTATTCGCGCCGGATTCGACACGGAATACGATCGCGAGGAAGAGCTAGCCAAGTTCAACCTCCCCGCCGACAAGACCGTCGTGTTGGTAATGGCCGGTGCCAGCTTGCCCCAGCCTTACGTCCGCTTTCGCGCGGCGATGGACCACACACTCCCCTTCCTGCGCAGCTTCGAAGACATGCACTTTGTCTTTTTGCCTGGCAAAGACGTGGAGTATGCCACCCGGCTGAAGACGCTCTTCGATGCCATGAAGCTCGAGAACGTCACGGTGCTGGACTATGTCGACGACATGGCGGCCCTCATGCACGGCTGCGACCTGGCAATCCTCAAATCGGGCGGACTCACGGTCACCGAGTGTCTCTGCGCACATCTGCCGATGATCCTGCTGGGCAAGTCATATGGCCAGGAAAAAGCCAACACCACTATGCTCACCGGCATGGGCGCCAGCATGCACGTCACCACGGCACGAGAGCTCATCGTGACGTTGCGCCATCTCCACGATCACCCGGAGTCACTCAAGGCGCTGCTCATCAATGGCGAAGTGCTGCGCCGTCCCCGCGCAGCCGAAGACATCGCCGTCGCCACCATGGAACTCGTAGGCAAACCCCAAAAGCGAAAACGAGCCTTCTGCCGCTTCTACTGGGGCGGGAAGCCTGCGCATATCAGGTAGACGAAGGTCCGCTGCTCAGCGGAAGCCGCCCATATATCATTCCATGCTCAAACATTCTCGCTGCGCTGCGAAACTGCGCGTGGAACGATATATGGGCGGCTCCCGCCGAGCAGCTACGTTTACGTGCTAGCAGCTATGCCAGATTCCCTACCATTAGAACCTGCAAAGGAGAAACCGGAAAAAATAAATATAGTAAGCCGATGCGAGAAAGGAGGTTTTCCTTTATCGCATCGGCTTACTAGAAAGAAAGGCTTTTTTTCAAGCGAGTAACCGCCCGACCGCCTCTCACACATATCGTTCCACGCGCAGTTTCGCAGCGAGCGAAGCGAAGCGAGAATGTTTGAGCATGGAATGATATGTGTGAGAGGCGGACGGGAGGGATACGAGTGCCCCCTAGGCGACGCCGCTAGAACCGAAACCGCCGGCTCCTCGGTCGGTTTCGTCTAGTTCTTGTACTTCTACAAGGTTGACCGTGGGGACTTCTTGGATGACGAGTTGGGCGATGCGGTCGCCTTTGTTGATTTGGATGTTGTTCGTGGGGTCTAGGTTGATGAGGATGACTTTGAGCTCTCCTCGGTAGTGAGCATCGATGAGACCGGGCGTGTTGACTATAGACAGGCCCTGCTTAATGGCCAGGCCGCTGCGGGGCTGGACGAAGCCGGCGTAGCCGTCGGGTAGGGCGATAGCTAGGCCCGTGGAGACCAAGCGACGCTCAAAGGGCTTGAGCGTGCAGTCTTCGTTGGCTCGGAGGTCAAGACCGGCATCCGTGGGATGAGCGTATTTGGGAAGTTCGACGGTTGGGTCGAGACGCTTAATGTTAACGGTAATGTTGGACATGAAATCACCTTAGCTTGTCGAGCTCTTGCAGAAACTCATCGACATCTTTGAAATCGCGATAGACCGAGGCAAAGCGGATGTAGGCCACTTTATCGATCTTGGCCAAGCGCTTAAGAACCATATCACCCAGCTCATGAGACGTAACGGCTGTGAGTGTACGGGAGCGAAGCTCGACCTCTATATCGTCAATGATCTCGTTGAGCTTTTTAGTGTCAATATCTCGCTTGATCGTGGCGCGCATCAAACCGACCAGCAGCTTATTGCGATCGAACCGTTGCTTGGTTCCGTCTGACTTAATGACCTCGATAGGGTCTTCACAACGCTCAAATGTCGTAAAGCGATAATTGCATGAGCAGCATTCGCGACGACGCTTGATGGTGTTATTCGATTCCTGCATGCGGGAATCAACGACGCGGGTATGTGCCTTGCCGCATTTGGGACAGCGCATGGTACCTCCTCTAAAACGATTACAAGGGTACCATGCGACGGTACGTAAATCTTAGGAACGTGCGGGAACTTTAAGATACGCACCGGCATCGAGCGAGCCATGCTCCAGGTGATTGACGTTGCGGATCATATCAGAGGTCTCCTGTGTGGAAAGACCCTCAATCGGATGCTCCTGGGCAAGCGACCACAAGGAATCGCCAGACTGAACACGGACGGTCTCGTAGGTAACGTTGGATACCGACTCGGCATATGCGGCGTGACGAGCGCTGAAGATCGAGGTAGCAAGTACAAAGAAAAGCGTGAGCGCAACGGCCAGGGCGACAATCGTCGAGACCTTTAGGGCAACGGGGGCCGAACTCGTGGCGACGCACTGGCTGCGGACGGGCTTAACAGGCAGTGTTTGGAAACCAGACCGGCCGCCTTTGACAACCGTGAAAGCCGGCGCCGCAGGCGCCTCGAGCTTAAGGGCGAGGTTACCCTGGACCATATCCGTTGCGTTCATCATGTTCTCCTCTCGCGTGTTTTGCTGAGAACAGTTTTATCAAGCCGCGCGGACAAAAATGTCTAGCGCGAGAACGAATGTTCGGTTATTATTATCTTCGAACAGTTGTTCCTGTCAAGCAAAAATCGAACATTTGTTTGACATTGGCAGAGAGGATCCCCTGATGGCTCGCAAAATTACCAAGCGTCAGCAGCAGATTTACGACTTCATCAAGGAATATCAACAGGAGAAGGGCTATCCGCCCAGTGTTCGCGAGATGGCATCGGCCGTAGGCCTCTCCTCCCCCAGCACGGTGCATGCTCATCTCTCTGCCCTGGAGGCTCGAGGACTGCTCAAGCGCGATGCCACCAAGCCTCGCGCCCTAGAGCTCTTTGATGAGGACGGATCCTCTGTCTCGATTTCCAAATCCGATGAACCCACGGCGCCCCGCGGAACGGTCTCGCTGCCGCTCGTCGGTCGCGTCGCGGCTGGGATTCCCATTCTGGCCGAACAAAATATCGAGGACACCTTTACCATCCCGACCGAAATCGCCACAGACCAGGGCTCCTTTATCCTTGAAGTGCACGGCAGCTCAATGATCAATGTCGGCATCTACAACGGTGACTACATTATCGTTCGCGAGCAAAAGAGCGCGATGAACGGCGAAATCGTCGTGGCTATGATCGATGGCTCGGCGACTGTCAAGACGTTCTACAAGGAGCAGGGGCGCGTTCGCTTGCAGCCCGAGAACGACACTATGGAGCCCATCTATGCGACGAACCCCGTTATTTTGGGTAAGGTTGTCGGGTTAATGCGCCGGTTCTCGTAATGCAAAAACGCATCACCATATTTGATACAGTCCGCGGGTTTACGATGCTGTCGATGGCAGGTTTTCACGCCTGCTACGATTTGGCCTATCTATATGGATGGGATATGCCATGGTTTACCGATACGGTTTTCCAGGATATCTGGCGCGCCAGTATCAGCTGGGTTTTTTTGTTTATCGCCGGTTGGATGTTCACGCTCTCGCGTAATAACGTTAAGCGCGCCCTCAAGTACGCGGCCGCAGCTTTGGTCGTATGGATTGCAACTACACTGGTATCAGTCGACGATTCGGTAAACTTTGGCATCATTTATTGCATGGCGGCGTGCACCGCGGTGGTTGCACTCACCCGTCCGTTACTTCAAAAACTGCCGGGCTCGTGGGGCATCGCAGCGTGCCTTGTTCTTTTTGCCCTAACCTGGGGCATTCCAAAAGCGGTCTACCCGCTCCCCTACCTGGCATGGCTTGGATTTCCGGGCCCCGGATTTGTTTCGGGAGACTACTATCCGCTCATTCCGTTTATCTTTATGTACCTTACCGGCTTCTTTGCTGCCCGTGCAACACAAGCATCAAACTTCGAGACGCCGGAGTGGGCATACGCCAATCCTATCCCAGCGCTCGCAAGCCTTGGTCGGCATGCCTTACCGTTCTATCTGCTTCATCAGCCTGTCATTCTAGGCGTACTGGAGCTCATTTATTCCGTTCGATAGCGCTCAAGACGCGGTGCAATACGGGCCGGCAGCTTCGCCACAATGCGCACGCCGTCCTCGAGATATTCCTCATGCAGAAGGGTTCCCTGCTCATGCACCAGCGTGATGAGGGCGCCCTCGCGATACGGAATGTCGGCCGAAAGGAGTACATCGGTGGCAGCTGCCTCACGAGCAATGCGGTCGACGAGATCGTCGAGGCCCTCGCCCGTTTGGGCCGAGAACAGGACGGCCTCGGGATAGCGACGACGGAAGCTCAAGCGATCAACGCTATCGAGCAGGTCGATTTTATTGAACACCGTAAGCGTCAAACGCTCACCGGCACCGATCTCATCGAGCACACGGTCGACGGCCTCGAGCTGGCGCTCGTAGTCCTCGTCAGAAGCATCCACGACCTTGAGAATCAGGTCGGCACCGAGGACCTCAGACAGCGTGGACTTAAATGCATCGACCAGGCCATGAGGCAACTTTTGAATAAATCCCACCGTATCTGTGATGGTCATGCCTCGGCCACCAGGCAAACGATACGAACGCGTCGTCGGATCGAGCGTGGCAAACAGTTTGTCCTGCGAAAGCACCGTAGAGCCCGTCAGGCGATTAAGCAACGTCGACTTACCGGCATTGGTGTATCCCGCCAAGGCAACACGAAACGCCGGCGACTCGATACGGCTCTTAGACTGTACATCGCGGCGCTGTTCAACCTGCTTGAGCTCGCGACGAAGCGCGGCAATCTTGTTGCGAATCAAACGACGGTCGACTTCGAGCTGGCTTTCGCCCTGACCAAAGCGCGAGCCAATGCCACCGCGCGTCTGCTCCTTAGCAAGATGGCTCCACATACCGCGCAAGCGGGGCAACAGATACTGCAACTGAGCTAGCTGCACCTGCAGACGGCCCTCACGCGTCTGAGCATGCAGGCCAAAGATATCGAGAATCAACGCCGTACGATCGATGATCTTGACCGGTTCGCCCACAGCTTTCTCCAGATAGGACTGCTGCGAGGGCGTTAAATCGTCGTCGAAGATAACAACGTCGGCATCCATGCGATGCACCAGGCCGCAAAGTTCTTCAACCTTACCGGAGCCGATAAACGATTTGGGATAGGGTTTAACCAGACGCTGCGACAAACGTGCCACGCACTGGGCGCCAGCCGTATGGGCCAGGCGCTCAAGCTCATCGAGCGAACGATCGAGCGGCCAGGCGTTATCGCGCCACTCAACTCCGACAAGAACGGCACGTTCGGGCTCAGGCGCCGTGGGAACGAGGGGAAACCGAGCCATTATGCCGCCTCAATACGGTGAAGGATGTCCTCAACGACCTCATCGATCGTAAACTCGTCCATATCGAACCACACGATGCGCTCATCGCGTTTAAACCACGAAAGCTGACGCTTGGCATAGCGACGCGAACGCATCTTGATGAGTTCGCGAGCCTCATCCATGGAAATCACGCCGTTAAAGGCATCGATAATCTCTTTATAGCCAATCGCCTGCATCGAAGTCAGGGCATCTCCCAGCCCCTGGTCCATAAGACCACGAACCTCATCAACAAGACCCTGCTCAAACATCAGGTCGACGCGAAGGTTAATGCGCTCGTAAAGCGCCTCGCGATTTCGCATCAATCCAAACCACAGAGCGTGATAATGCTCGCGCGGAACACTAAACTGCGACTTTTGCTGCGCGTAGGACACACCATCATCGTGCATTTCGAGCGCGCGAATCACGCGGCGAACATTATGAGGGTGGATGACCGCAGCGGACTCGGGGTCACGCTCGGCAAGCAGCGCATGCAGCGCTTCCTCGCCAATGCGTTCGGCAAGCTCCTGATATCCCGCGCGGCGATCGTCCTCAAGCTCGCCCGAGGGAAAATCCATCTCATCTAGAGCGGCCTTGAGATACAAGCCTGTGCCCCCGCAAAACACCGGTAGGCGGCCCTCGCCCAGCAAACGCTCAAGATGCACGCGTGCGTCTGCCTGATACAGCGCTGCAGAATATGCAACGCCCGGTTCAACAATATCGACCAAGCGCAGAGGCGCCGTGCATTCCTCGGGTGCCATCTTGGCGGTGCCGATATCCATACCTCGATAGATTTGCATCGCGTCACACGACAGCACTTCGGACGAAAGCCGAGCTGCCAAACGATCTGCGACATCACTTTTGCCAACCGCAGTCGGACCGACAATCGCAACGGCGGAAAGACCTGCCCCGGGAGAAATCATTAGCGCGGCTCGCCCACGACGGATCCAGACAGATACCAGGTCTTGGCAACGTCAACGTCAACGTCAACGATCTTACCGATCAACTGATCAATGCTGTAGCCAGCGGGAATCGGAGCATGAACAGTCTGATTCTTGGGACTCTTGCCTAGCAGGACCGCGTCGTTCTTTTTACTGGTACCTTCAATGAGCGCCGGCACAACGGTGTGGAGCTCACCTTGGTTATACTCGTGCGCCGTGGTCTCGATAACCTTCACCAGACGGTTAAAGCGCTCAAGAATCACCTCATGCGGCGTAGGATCATCAATCTCGGCGGCCGGAGTACCGGCACGCTTGGAATAGATAAACGTATAGGCCTGAGCATAACGGACCGTCTCGGCAAGCGAGAGCGTCTGCCCAAAGTCTTCCTCGGTCTCGCCGGGGAAGCCCACGATGATATCGGTCGAAAGCGCGATATCGGGCATGCGATTGCGGATGCGATCGACGAGCCCCAGATAGTCCTCACGCGTATAGCGACGGTTCATCTCTTTAAGGATGCGCGTCGAGCCCGACTGAACTGCCAGGTGCAGCTGCGGCATGACGGCAGGCGTCTCGGCCATAGCGTCGATGGTCTCGGGCAGCAGGTCTTTGGGGTGCGAGGAGGTAAAGAAGATACGCTCTACACCCGTATCGCCAACGGCACGCAACAGATCGGCAAAACGCGGCTTACCAAACAGATCGCGACCATAGGAATTGACGTTTTGACCCAGAAGCGTGACCTCACGCACGCCCTGGCGTACGAGACCGGTCACCTCGTCGACAATCTCCTCGAAAGGACGGCTTTTTTCGCGACCGCGCACATACGGCACGATGCAATAGGTGCAGAAGTTATTGCAGCCCGTCATAATGGGGACCCAGGCGTGATACTGGGTCTCACGATGCCACGGCATGCTCATAGCATCCGTGTCCTCGTGCTCATTGGTGCGAATATGGCGCTTGCCGTCCAAGAATGCCTCGGCAATGAGCTCGGCCACATGCGCGATGGAATGCGTGCCAAAGATGACATTGACGTTATCGACGTTGGTGAGCAGTCCCTCGCCGTCGCGCTGTGCGATGCAGCCGCCCACGGCGACCACGCGCTTGCCCGAAGGCGAAGGCGGGAGGCTCTTACAAGAGTTGCACTGGCCGTACAGACGGGTGTCAGCGGCCTCGCGAACACAGCACGTCATGAACACGACAATGTCGGCATGCTCCGGATCGAGCGCCATAAGGCAGCCATACGAATCGAGCAAGCCACTCACGCGCTCGGAGTCGTGCTGATTCATCTGGCAGCCAAAGGTGCGAATAAAGTAGGTTTTACCGGCAAGAATATCGCGTACGGAACCCTGGTCCATGTGTATAAGTCCTAACGAGGTGGAAAAGGCGGAATCAAAGAGCGCGGGCAAAGAGCAAACACGCTATGCCACAGGCTTAACATCATCCATGACGACGTTATCCATAGCAGCTCGATTGATCTGGTGAACGTAGATAGAAAGGCGGATGGCCGTGCGCGACTCCCCGTTAATGAGGATGTCGGAGAACACGGGCGCGCAGGAAATATCAAAACCGGTTGGAATCAAAAAACCGCGCGCGATAGCAACGGCCTTAATGGCCTGGTTGACGGCACCGGCGCCGACACACTGGATGTTGACGGGTACACCATCCTTGACCATGCCGGCGATGGCGCCGGCAACGGACGCGGGCGATGATTTGCTTGATACCTTCAGGCAATCCATGAAGAAACTCCTGCATTTAAAAGTACGTTTTAACTGCAATAACTGTATCGTACCGAGTGGACTCGGTAAAGGCACTATTCCTCTTTGGCAAGATCAAAGGTCACGGTGATTCGATCACGCGAAACACGAATCTTTGGGTCGCCGCAAAGGTTGAGATAGTACCGGGCGGCAAGGTCATTAAAGTCGCGTTCCACAGCGCGCGAAAACTGTGCCATGTCATCCTTGGCAATACGTAGCCCGCGACGATCCTTCGCGAGATCGACAGGAGTCGGCGCATGCGAGGACGAATCACGCTCGCGCAGCAGACGCGCGGTCACACCGCGAACGGGCTTAATCTGCCCTGCCAAAATGCGATGGGCCGTGCGCTCGGACATCTCAAGACCCAAACCCGAACAAATACGGATAAAGTCCTCGGCATCAGAAGCAAGGCCTAAACGATCGACAACCGGAAGCTCGCTCTCGTCATCAATGAACAGGAGACGAGACGTATCGAGCCGACTTGACGCTTGAGCATAAAGGGTCGCGGCAATCTCTGACGGAGAACCAAGATAGACATCGCAACCACGCAACTCCTCGAGCGCAAACTCACAAGCAGCGCGAATAATATTATGTGGACCGCGAGCGCAGACATAACGTCCGTCCTCATCCTTGACGGCCTGGGGCCAGCTGGACTGATCGGCACGCTCACTGAGGCGGTCGGCCGCGACGCTCACCTTAAAGGCTGAACCAAGATCGACACCGGACGTGACCACACGGGCCTCATCGGTGTTCTGCTTGATCGAAAACAATGCCATGCCACGACCGTGAACGCCCCAACGATCCATCTTCATGCTCTCGAGCTTGGAGGTAACGCGGGCATCAAAGATTCGCTCTTGCATATCCTGCGGAACGCCAGAACCGTTATCCAGAAAGACAAGCGTGCGGACGCCATCTTCCTTGGTCGTGGCGAGATAAACCTTGTCGGCGCCGGCATCGCGAGCATTACGGAGCATTTCGATGACGATGTCCTCGACATGCTGAATGTCGTGCTTAGCCTGGCGCCGCTCGGCCTCCGAAACGCGGAGGCGGACATACCCCTCGCCAAGGTTCTCCTCGACGCGAAGGTTGCCCTCCCCCGACATCGACGCGATAAATGAGATGAGCTCGTTCGCGTCGCTCATGTTATTTAGCGATATCGACAGCGCGGCTCTCGCGAATCACGACGACGCGCACCTGACCGGGATACTCCATCTCTTCCTCGATCTGATGGGCGATATCGTGAGCCAGAACCGTGGACTGGGCATCGGAAATCTTGTCCGGCTGGACCATGACGTGGACCTCGCGACCGGCCTGCATGGCATAGGTACGTTCGACGCCGTCATGGGAGTTGGCGATCTCCTCGAGCTTCTCAAGACGCTTGATGTAGTTCTCGGCAGACTCGCGACGGGCACCGGGGCGAGAGGCAGAGACAGCATCGGCGGCCTGCACCAGGACATCGAGCACCGTGTTGGGGTCGACATCGGCATGGTGAGCCTCAATAGCGTGGACGATAACGGGCTTCTCGCCATAACGGCGGGCAAGCTCGGCGCCGATGACGGCATGCGGGCCCTCGACGTCGTGGTCGATTGCCTTGCCCAGGTCATGAAGCAGGCCGGCGCGCTTGGCGGTCACAACGTCCAGGCCAAGCTCGGAAGCCATCACGCCGCACAGATCAGAGACCTCGAGGGAATGCTGAAGCACGTTCTGACCAAACGAGGTACGGTAGCGCAGGGCACCAAGGGTCTTGACGATCTCGGGGTGCAGATCGTGGATGCCGGTATCGAAGGCAGCCTGCTCGCCAGCCTCGCGCACGCGCTGCTGAACCAGGTCGGCGGCCTTGTGATACATCTCCTCGATACGGGCAGGGTGAATGCGGCCGTCGGCGATGAGGTTCTCGAGGGCGACGCGGGCGGTCTCACGACGGACCGGGTCGAAGCTCGAAAGAACGACGGTCTCGGGCGTGTCGTCGATCACGAGGTTGACGCCGGAAACCTGCTCGAAGGTCCGGATGTTGCGACCCTCGCGACCGATGATACGGCCTTTGAGGTCATCAGAGGGAATGTGCACGGAGGTAACGGTGACCTCGGCAGTGTGATCGGCAGCGCAGCGCTGAATCGCCAGAGACAGAATCTCCTGGGCGGTCTTGTGGCACTCGGCGCGAACCTGCTGCTCGGACTCGCGAATGATCGTGGCGGCCTCGTGGGTGACCTCGCCGCGAACCTTATCGAGGAGCTCCTTGTGCGCGTCCTCGCGGGTAAGGTCGGCGATACGCTCGAGCTCGGAGGTCTGCTTTGCGCAGAGCTCCTCGAGCTCACGGGAGCGCTTCTCGACCTGGCCGGCCTGGCTGGACAGCTGATGCTCGCGCTTGTCGAGAGCGTCGTTGCGGCGATCGAGAGATTCCTCGCGCTGCATCACGCGGTTCTCGAGCGTACGAATCTCGTTCTTACGCTGCTTGTCCTCGGCCTCAGCGGCCTGCTTGTTCTTGATGATCTCCTCTTTAGCCTCGAGCAGAGCCTCTTTTTTGAGGGTCTCGGCCTGACGCTTAGCATCACCGATCAGGGACTCAGCCTGTGCGTGTGCCGACTGGATTTTTTCGTCGGCCTCGTGAAGACTACCCTGCTTGGCGGTGCGCATGTAGGCAATGGCGGCGATGGCACCCAAAACGATGCCAACGAGCGCTGCGATGATAGGCATGCTCACTCCTTTTTATGGATTCGTTACACAACAAAGCGAACCGTCCTTACGAACGGCTCGCGACATTTGAGTAATATGGGCGCAGCTTATGCGGGTCGGATACAGATAAACATATAAACAAACTCATCACAGATGAGCACATATCACAAAGCAAATGACAGTGTTTATCGTACGTTGAACCACAACAACTGTCAAATAAATGGCCCCAGCACGGCGGCTAAAACGCGGTGAACGGCAGGGCCACAAAACGCATACGCCTAAACCGCACATTCCTCGCGTTCGGCATTAAGACGTGCCTTAACGGCATCGGCGGCGATGTGATACGAGAAGCCCTTGCCCATCAAAAACCGAACCAGTTTTTCGAATCCGCGCGTCTCTGGAATACGCCGCTTGGCGAGCAGGGCTGACGCACGCGCCAAATCGTCTTCGACGGCAAAATAATCCTCGGGATAACCGGGAATGTCATCGAGCACGACATGACGGCGCTTGAGCTCTGTCTCGATTTTACGCTGTCCCCAACCGCGCCGCTTGCGTTCCTCGATAAAGTACGAGCAAAAGCGGTTCTCGTCTAAAAAGCGATACTCGGTGGCGCACTCGACGGCGAAATCGATCGCGAACTGGTGAAAGCCGTAGCGAACCAGCTTGTCACGGACCTCACCCGTCGCATGGTCGCGTCGCGATAGCATCTCGGTCACCATGGTAAGTGCACATTTACGCTCGATGAGCTGCACCGCTTCACGAAAGTTATCCCAATCACAGGGAAAATCGGGGCGATTTTTGACATACAGGCGCGCGACCCGCACGGGAATCCAAATGGACCGCTCAAAACCGCCCTCAAGCTCACAATCGATATGTGCGCAAGGCTTTTTGGACGCATACCCGCTCGAGAACGAGGAGGCCGCCTTCTTATCGGGAAAGACGACCGTGGCCTCGGTCACCGTATACGACATGAGCGTAACCGCTACTCGTCGTCATCATCGAGCATGGCGGAACCATCGATGGCGTAAAGCTCGTCAAACTCCTCAGGCGCAGGCTGATCGGTCAGCTCGACCTCGGACGGAGCATCGTCATCAAACTCAAGCCCGCAGGCAAGGCGGACCTTATGCTCAATCTCGTCGGCGCAATCGGGGTGTTCGCGCAGGAACGCCTTGGCGGCCTCGCGACCGTTGCCGAGCTTGTCCTCGCCATAGGCAAACCAGGAGCCCATCTTCTTGCAAATGCCGCACTCGACAGCCATGTCCAGAATCGAGCCCTCCTTAGAGATGCCCGTACCGTACATGATGTCGAACTCAGCAGAACGGAACGGAGCTGCCACCTTGTTCTTAACGACCTTGGCGCGCACGCGGTTACCGATAACCTCATCCTTAAGCTTAATGCTGTCGATGCGGCGAATGTCGATACGCACCGAAGAGAAGAACTTAAGGGCGCGGCCGCCCGTCGTGGTCTCGGGGTTGCCGAACATGACGCCGATCTTCTCACGCAGCTGGTTAATGAAGATGCATGTCGTGTTGGACTTGGACAGCGAGCCGGCGAGCTTGCGGAGCGCCTGACTCATCAGACGAGCTTGCAATCCGACCGTGGTATCGCCGATCTCTCCCTCGATCTCGGCACGCGGGGTCAGCGCGGCGACGGAGTCGACGACGATGGCATCGATGGCGCCGGAACGCACGAGCATGTCAACAATCTCGAGCGCCTGCTCACCCGTATCAGGCTGGGAAATCAGTACCTCGTCGATATCCACGCCAATGCGCGCGGCATACGTGGGATCGAGCGCGTGCTCGGCATCGATAAATGCCACCACGCCACCCATTGCCTGGGCTTCGGCCAGGATCTCGAGCGAAAGCGTCGTCTTACCGGAGGACTCAGGACCGTAAATCTCGACGATACGGCCGCGCGGCACACCGCCGATACCCAGAGCGGCATCGAGTGCAAGAGCGCCCGTGGGGATGGCCTCAACCTCGAGCTCGGGGCCGCCGTCACCATACCTCATGATGGAGCCTTGACCGAACTTCTTCTCGATCTCGGCCTTGGTGGTGGCGATCATCTCATCGCGCTCTTTACCCGTCGTGCGAGCATGAACGGTACGTACGGGACCTGAATTCTTGGCCATGAATAGCCCTCCTCTTAACAACCTGCATCGATAATAAACGAACGGCTGTTCGTGGTCAACCGTTCAGGCCAATCATATGCAGGCAGTCTTTCCAAAACCCAACCAAACGCCGACCAAACACTGACCAAATGTCCGATCTCAAGTTTCCGAATAAGAACAAGGAAGGCAAGAATACACCTATAACCAGCGCAAACGCTAAATTCGTCAGGGGTCCCTATCTCCACAATTAAGGGGCCCTAAGGCCCCTGAAAACACGTCTATTCCATAGAGTTGAGCACAAGGGCAATGCGTCCCAATGCCTCCGCGACCGCATGGGCACGAACACACGAACGGTCGCCCTCATAGTGGCAGCGCACAGAGTCCACGAC